>CAZEQP010000968.1:0-1511 GCA_964514345.1 uncultured Candidatus Obscuribacterales bacterium | reverse complement strand
ATCTAAAGAAATTAGGTTTTGATGCTGATACGATTGAAAAAGCGAAAATCAAATTCGTCGCGCAATCCGTCCACCATTTTGGTGTTTTCATCCGGCTCTTCCCCGTAGCGCTGGGGAAAATAATCGGGACCGCCGACAAAAACTACTCCGTTCAATTTTTTTACTATCACGGACAGATCAGAGTCCGGCATGGGTGGAATGAGAATCGGAAGTCCACCGCTCTGCTGTATCGCTTCTATGTATGGAGCCTGCAAACTGCACTCGGACGGCTTTTCTGCCGTCCCGGGTTTGATGTCCACATTAACGCCGATTAGTGGTTTCATAGATCCGCCAATATAGCATAAGTTCCTGCTGTCGTCGAGCTTATTTAAGGTCGGCCAGCTGTTTAATTATGGTGTCATATACGATACCAATGTTGATGTTGACGCCCTTGCCGTCGAACATGCTTCTATTTCCGTCTCCTCGATCCCAGATTGATTTGAATCGGGTGTCTTCCGGAAGTAGCTTTGCCGGATCTGTGGGGCCGAAAAGCGCCACGACAGGCCGATTCAATCCCACCGCCACGTGCATTGGAGCCGAGTCCACGCATACAATCAAATCGCAAAGGTTCATAAGTGCTGCTAAATCCGACAAATTTTTTGTTTTGCCGTATGTCGATACTATATATGGTGCGGTGCATTGAGCTTGCAATTGACTGATTGCTTCTTCATCGTCCGGACCACCCGCCAGCACTATACAAATATTAGAATTTGTTTCTCCCAGTCTTTTGATCAACTCGAGCCAGGACTCGACAGGCCAGGACTTCAATATGCCTTTCTGGGTGGCCAGACGGCTTGTGCCTGGATGAATCATTATTTTGGTCGCCCCCCTTGAAGGGATCGGCAAATTTTTGATTAAATCGGCCATTAAATCGCTCATAGCGGCTTGCGCCCGGCTGTCGACCATAACTCTGGGCAATGCCCCAGAACCTGAACCGTTATCGGTTGAGTTTTCAGAATCTTTGTTTGCCACCGAACCTGTCAGGCGCGCAAGTCCAAAAGCCAGCTCCTGGTACATTTTTGCCGCATAGCGATTCTGGTCTAGTAAAACCGGTTCGCTCAAAAGCAGCCTGGCAAAAGCGTTTGAGTCATATCCAACCCGGTGAGGGACGCCCGAAAGAAAGAGCAGAGCCGAAACCAGAGGAGAGCTCCCGGATGAAACGACTGCATCAAAAGAACCTTTCTTTATAAGGAATAGAAGTTCCATCATGTCGGTAAGCAGAAGAGGTCTTTTCTTAATGTCGAATAAAAGAACGTCGTCCACCGCTTCTGTTAATTCTTTAGCGGATCTGGATCGCGGTTCGAGCAACAAAGATATATGCCACTGCGGCAGAGTTTTCCTGATTGTGTCCAGGGTTGGGAAAAATAAAATCTCGTCGCCGATACCCCCGAAATTGATGGCAAGCAGTCGCCCGGGCTTACCTGGATCTAACCTTGGGGGCGGAAAATGTGTTGCTTGCTCAGGCATACACC
>CAZEQP010000967.1:0-1514 GCA_964514345.1 uncultured Candidatus Obscuribacterales bacterium | reverse complement strand
TCAGAGATGGAACAGACATAATTTCCCCGTCGCGAATAACGGTGCAGTCTTCCACATACTCGTTAATCAATCCTTCGATTGAAAAGAATTGACCATATTCAAGCAACTGGTCTTCAGGCTCAACAGGTAGACCGCCCACCCGAATGCGCATTTCATAAATTTCGTCCATGTTTTCAGCGGCCGAAACAGCCAGAATGGACACAAGACCGGGAGCCAATCCCAGATCTGGAATAATAGTCACTCCTTGATCTTTAGCGATTTGATCTAGCTGGAAAGTTTTTTCAACAACATCATTATTGCCTCCCAGATCGACAAAATGAGATTTTGATTGTAATGCCAGTTTTGCCAGCTCGTAATTAAATTCATAGGGCATGCAGCTTATCGTCACATCTGAATTTGCCATGAGCTGAGCCACATCTTTTTCTTCTTTGATGTCAAGCTGGACCGGAACAATCTTGGGGTCGGAAAGTTTGTCCTGGATGCGTTTTACAGCTTTTTCGTCCGAATCGGCTATTACCACTTTGTCCACTTTTGGACTCCGAATCAAATCGAAAGCCATGGCATAACCCATTTTTCCAGCACCAAGCACAAGATATTTCACTGCATTGACCTCGCAAAAGAGCCCCGAGAATATACAAGAGGCTATTTTGCCATATATGTAATTCTTTTAGATTAGGCCCTAATAAACCCTAGTAGGTCGACCGGCGCTTGCCGCCATCCACGCAAATAGTTGAGCCTGTCACATATGAAGCACGGGTGGAGGACAAGAAGGCAGCTACGGCGGCAAATTCTTCCGGCGTTCCCATACGTCCTGCCGGAATGGCGCTGACATATTGCTTTTGATACTCTTCTTTGCTTTGACCGCTCGTTTTGGTCCTTTGTTCCATAAGATCCTGCATACGGTCGGTTTCGATAGAACCGGGTGCGATGCAATTGACCGTAATGTTATGCGGCGCCACTTCATCAGACAAAGTTTTGAGCATGGCCGTCACCGCCGAGCGCACCGCATTTGATACCGAAAGGTTGGGGATCGGCTCCATAATACTGAGTGAAGTCACACAAATGATGCGCCCCCAGCTGCGCTCTTTCATGCCGGGCAGAAAAGCGTTGTTGATGTCCGCCACAGACAAAAATAATTGTTTAAATCCTGAATCCCATTCGTCAAGTTTGGTGTCTTCCGCTCTCGATGTTTTGGGACCGCCTGTGTTGTGCACCAGTATATCAATATTACCGAATCGTTTTTTCACCGATTCCACAAGTTCGCGCCGAGCGTCGGTTGAACTGAGATCGCAAGCCTGAAAATAGATTTCAGCGTCCTTGCATTGGCTTGTTATACCGTCTGCTGTTTCTTTGAGAACATCTTGCGAGCGGGAGCACAAAAAGAGGTTCACTCCTTCGCAGGCAAGCTCAGAGGCAATCGCTCTTCCAATGCCTTTTGAGGCTCCGCAAATGAGGGCGCGTTTGCCTTTGATTCCAAGATCCATCACTTTGCTCCGTATTTTGAGACCATAAAA
>CAZEQP010000966.1:0-1517 GCA_964514345.1 uncultured Candidatus Obscuribacterales bacterium | reverse complement strand
GGCCACGCTCAAGTTCAATTGTTTTCTAATCAGTCTTATGAACTCGTATGGATTAATAGGCTTTTGCAAAACATGATCCACACCAAGCAGATTACGCATGCGTGTTTGTTTTTGATTATTCAACGGAATGCCGGACAAAACTATAAAGGGAATATCCACACCGTTGAGTCGGTGGTAATTGATCCAGCTCAAGCCGTCGCAGTCAGGAAGTCTATAGTCGACTATGACAAGCGAAAATTTTTCCCGACTCAGCCAATCAGTTGCTTCGCTGCCTGTCCGGGCTTCTACTGTAGTAAGTCCTTCTTCTCTTAAGTATGCCGCCACTAAGGCGCGGAAATATTGATCATCGTCCAAAATTAGAACAGCGTCCATTGCATTCACCCTGTGTTTGTAGAAAGTGCGTGTCCCCATTTGTATTATGAATTGCCTCCCGGTAAGCTAGCATCACACTAAGGTATGAAAGCCCGCCCCCGCGGGCATGATTTTCTTGCGCCCACCCGGGCAGGCTTTTCAGTCGCGAGGAAGGAACTATCACCCTTTGGTTTAATGACCAACTGTTTTCAATCAATTTGGTATGATCTTCTGGCTTTTATTCTCCAGGAGTGATGTTCATGAAAGGTTTTCTGGCTCTCGCTTTATTACTGGCACTTTCTTTTCCTTCAGCCGCCGATGCCAAAGTGTGGACCATCGATGCAAGACAGGAAGAATTGATGAAACAAATCAATACCGCTCAGGAGAAAAAGGCTCTTACAGCCAAGGAAGGCGACAAGCTGCGCAAAATGCTGGCTAAAATTGCCAAGAAAAAAGCTAAGTGGAAACAGGACAAAACCCGCGAGTTGTCTGAAGATGAAAAGCTCGAGCTGGAAGGCGATTTGAACAAAGTAAGCGTCAAAATCAAAGCCATGCAGCTGGAAAAGCGAACAGAAGAGCCTAAGAAATAAGCTTCATCATTCGACTTTAGTCGCGACAGGTATTAATCCAGGTGGTTACAAAGGTAGCCATCTGTTCGGTGAATTGATTTTCTTCCAGAAGCAAATGCTCGCTGTCACCCACAACCAGGAGTATTTTGTTTGGACAAGTCACATCGTTGAATAACTCGATTGTGCCCTCCGGCTTGACTAGTTTGTCTTTGAATCCGGCCAGCATCAAAACAGGAGTCTTTTCGATGAGGGCAGCGGCGTCATAATTGCCTTTCATAAAATCATTGAATTGTTTCAATTCTTTTGGCGTCATTTCCATACGGTTGGTCGGTTCAGCCGCCCAGCTCTTTTGCAATTTGGGATCCTGGGTGGCATGTTTTACGACAATTGGAGCGATATTCACCTTTTCGTCTTTGTCTATTAAATAACGGGTGCCGATTTTCATCGTTTCTGTCAGGTTGGCATAACGCTCGTTTGAAGGCACTGAAGAGATAAGACCGTCCACCAGAGCCGGATAGCGTGAAGTAGCTCGCAAGGCAATGGCTCCTCCCATTGATTCTCCTGCAAGATAAACCTGAGAGCCGGGATAGGCTTTGC
>CAZEQP010000965.1:0-1517 GCA_964514345.1 uncultured Candidatus Obscuribacterales bacterium | reverse complement strand
ATACTCGGTTTTACAGGAAAACTTACTCTCCTGTGCTCACCGAATACTTACTTCACCTTGGGTTTCAATTTGATGCAGAAAGAACTGGCTGATTAACACAGTATCACTGATTCTCAGTTCGCTTTGAGCAGGTAGAAGCTACAAAAATCTCTTGCAAAAAGCATTTATGCCTGGGCAGGCATAAAAACAGGCTAAAAATATGCCTGGGGGAGCATAAATGCTTTTCAGTTAGTACTTTCGAAAACTTGAGTAAGTGCAAATCGCTACCTGATCAAGTAACCAATGACTTTTAAATACAGAACCTCGTAGAACTTGCGCTAACACTGATCTCTAATTTCACTTTCATAATTCATTTTGGTAAGTCTAATTTTAGCTTTTTTGCTATTTTTACTTTGCCATTTTTTTTAGAGTAAAGGTGTTTCTTTTTCTCCTTCAAAGACGATTTTTTCCACTAAATAAACAAGCACACAAACAACTCAAAGAAAGGCTATGCCATGTTGGAAGCCACAGACGATACTTTCGTCTCCCTGGTCAGAGCAAGCGATAAGCCGGTGGTGGCATATTTCACAGCCCCCTGGTGTCCTCCTTGCCAGGCAATCAAGCCGCATGTCAAAAAGCTGGCAAGAAAGCTGGAGCGCGAGATCAAAGTGATCTTGGTCGACGTGGACGTCTGTCCTGTCACCATGAAAGACGTCCTGCACAAATCCGGCGTCACTGCCATTCCCACCTTTTTCCTCTACTCGGACAGCAAGAATCAGTTGTTGGACAAACCTGCAAGAGTTCACACTGGTCCTCTATCCGCCCGCCAGCTCGAGAACTGGATCACGTCCAATCTCGCACAGAGCGGTGAGCAGTCTTGATCATCGAGCAGATCTTTCAAACAAATTTTGCCGACCGCCTGGCCGAGCTTAAGCTCGAATTGCCGAAAATCAAGCAGGCTGTCGGACTCTATCAAAACTGTCGTTTTTACGGCGACAGGTTGCTTGTATCCGGTCACGGTCCCTGGCTTGATCCCAAGACTTGCATCAAAGGAAAGCTCGGAGTCGACCTGGACGTGGAACAAGGCAAAAAGGCCGCACGCCAGGTGGGACTCGGCATACTCGCCAGTGTGAAAGATAAGCTTGCCATGACTCCGGTGAACAAAATCTACCTTGTCAAATCTCTGGGCATGGTCAACTGTTCCTCCGACTTCACCGAACACCCCTCGGTGATTGACGGATATTCCGGGCTCATGAAAGAGGTTCTCGGTCCGTCAAACGGCGTTGGCACCAGAAGCGCGGTCGGCTTCAATTCACTTCCGTTTGGAATAGCGGTCGAAATCGAATGTGAATTCTGGATTCGCTGATTTAGTCAGGGATAAGTGTGGCTGGTTTCGAATCAGCCTCACTTATCTTTTTTCATCGCCATCCATTTTTCTATCTCTTGTAATATTACTATAGGGTATCGTATTCCGACACAGAATAGTAAGTATTCGGTGAACACCGCATGTGATAAGGGAGATCTAACTTTTTTGAGTG
>CAZEQP010000964.1:0-1520 GCA_964514345.1 uncultured Candidatus Obscuribacterales bacterium | reverse complement strand
TTCCTTGTTTAGACCACCCCAAATTCTCTTAAATGTTTTGATTGACTATACAAGTTTTTGGCGTACGATTGAACTTAAAATTAGATTTGAACTTTAAATTTGGTTTGCACTTGAAATGGTACTTTAATGACCAAGAAAAATTTACAAGCAACAAAGGGCTTTGCTTGCAATTCAGTCAGGGATTACCTAGAAACTTACTACAATGACTGGGATACCGAAGATGATCAGATGATGACGTTTCTGCACGAAACGTTCAAGCTCATTGCCCCCTGCCAGACCCTCCTTGATATCGGGGGCGGTCCTACGATCTTTCAGCACGTAAGCGCCCGCACCAAAGTGGCCGAACTCACGTTTACCGACTATCTGGAAGACAACCTTGAACAATTCAATCTCTGGTTAAAAGGGGACCAGGGAGCAGTCAATTGGGATCACTATTTTCGCTATGTCAAAAAGCTGGAAAATTCAGGCGAGTCGATTCAGGCTATGAAATCAACTCTGCGCAGCCGTGTTAAGAACACCCGCCAGCTCAATATCTTGAGTGAACCTGAACCAGTGTTCGGCAGGCGCGAATTTGATATTGTTTCCTGTTACTTTTGTCTGGAAGCCGCCACATTCAAATTTGCCGATTTTCAAAAAGGACTTCAAAACATTGTTTTTTATGCAAAACCTCAGGCTCAGATTTTGTTGTGCTTTTTAGAAAACTGCTCAAACTATATTGTGGGCGGCAAAACTTTTGATTGTTTTCCGGTCACTAAAGATTTGCTGCTTAGAGAAATGAAACGTATGGGCTGCACTATTAACGTTTTGAAAACCGGACCCTCCGCCCAGAGAGACTACGATTCTTCCATCTATTTGTGGGCTCAGAAAAACTGACCTTTAGAATCTAACCGGATTAGTCAAAACTCTAACTGTTTGATCAAAACTTTGTTGCAGGTCTTGCACCAGCCGGGACGAACTTTGCACCCAGAATTGCGAGCCCACCAGTATGACCTGATTTTTGTTTCCACTGGAGAAATGCAGCATAACAGGATCTTCACCTTTGTGTGAGATCAAAACATCTTTCAAGCGGTGCATCGTGGCATACGAAAGGGGATAATGTTGTCCTGGAAAAAATATGTTGACCATCGAAACATCGGCAATTCTGCGGGCTGTTTGAGCCGAGACGCTAAAACCTTCGTCGTTCTTTCTGATTTTTCCTTTGATCAATAATAGTGATTGAGAAATCAGAATGCCTTCTTCCAGCTCTTCAAGCGGCTTTCCATAAAACACTACTTCGCATTTGCCGGTCAAGTCTTCCATCTTCACAATGGCAATCATTTTGTTTTGTTTGGTCAGCTTTTTTTCCACGCCGGTGACAAGACCGCCCACAATCACACTTGTGCCGTCTGAAGTTTCGGCCAGATCTTTTATCGGATGTGTGGTCATATAGCGGAGCCTGTTGGCTATGCGGGTCAGGGGATGGCTGGTTACATAAAAGCCGACCAGCTCATGTTCCATAATTTGCATTTCGCTTTCACTGA
>CAZEQP010000963.1:0-1525 GCA_964514345.1 uncultured Candidatus Obscuribacterales bacterium | reverse complement strand
AAAAAGTGTATGCCCACCACTTTCTCTTCATGTCGGGCTCCCTTAGCCATTTCTGAAACAGATAAAGAGGAGGTGTTGGAGGCAAAGATAAAGGGCTTGTTTATAACTTTCTCCAGCTCACTTCGCACCGCTTCCTTCACTGACAATTTTTCAAGAACCGCTTCTACCACCAGATCGCAGTCGCTCATTTCTTCATATTTCAAAGTGCCTTTTACCAGGGCTAATTTTTCATCCGCTTCAGATTGAGTCAGTCTGCCTTTTTTGGCTAAGTCGTCAAATAGTTTTTTGACCGTTTCCATGCCTTTATTCAGAGCATTCTGGTCAATGTCTTTTAAATAAACCTTGTAACCTTTATACGCTGCGGACTGAGCGATGCCGGCACCCATAACACCTGCTCCCAGAACACCTATCACTTTGGGCTTTTCGCTTTTTGCGGTGTCGAAATTTGTTTTTTTGGATTCGGTCTGAGCGAAGAAAATATTCACCAGGTTGGATGAAACCGGCGTAACAGCCAGTTTTGCAAAAACTTGAGATTCTTTTTCAAAAACGTCGTCCGAATTTTCTGATACTGCTTTCAGTACCACTTTCAAAGCTTCGGGGGGTGCCGGATATTTGCCTTTGGTGAAAGCGTAAATGCCTGCCTTAGCCATTTTAGCGAACAAAGAGCGACCAAACGGAGTTTTATCCAGTATGAATCTTCTCAAAGACTTGGACAAAGGTTGACTGGAACGTTTCGGCTCTTTGCCGCCTGAAAGAATGGCCGACCCTTCACTGATGAAGTTTTCACGCTCGACCAGAGCGTCGACGAGGCCCAGTTTGTAAGCTTTTTTAGCGTCGACATTTTTCCCGGTAGAAATGAGTTTAAAGCCCTGTTCCAAGCCAATCAGTCTGGGCAGCCTGACTGTTCCACCCCAGCCGGGCACAAAACCGAGCTGAATTTCAGGCACTCCAATCTGTGTTTTTTTATCCGGACTGGCGATGCGATATTTGCAGGACAGGGCAAGCTCGGTGAATCCACCCAAACAGGTCCCGTGAACTGCGGCCAGTGAATTCATCGACGCCAATTTGGAAAAGACTTCCTTACCCAGTTTAGAGGCTTCATAAATATGCTCTGGAGCGTCATTCTGCAATGCCCTGATTTGTTGAACATCGGCTCCGGCTCCGAAATTGTCTTCTTTACCCGAGACCACAATAAGACCGGAAACATTCTTTTTCTTTGCTTCTGCTAAGCATTCATCAAGTTCTTCCATGCTGACACGCGAAGGTAAGTTCACTTTACTGTCAGGCAAATCGATTGTGATAATGCCTATGTTATTTGACTGTACATCAAGCTTTATGGCTTTATTCATTTCTTTCAAACTCTCTCAATCAGGGTGGCGATGCCCATTCCGCCGCCTATACAAAGCGACGCAATACCGCGTTTCAAATTGCGTCTTTTCAGCTCGTTAGCTAGAGACAGAAGCACTCGTGTTCCACTCATACCTATCGGATGCCCTAGTGCAATCGCTCCTCCGTTCACATTTAC
>CAZEQP010000962.1:0-1527 GCA_964514345.1 uncultured Candidatus Obscuribacterales bacterium | reverse complement strand
AATCGCCTGACCAATATCGCCAGGCTTTTCTATTTTTCTTTTTCAATCGAGTGACATTTTCAGGAACTACACGAGCCGGCGGTTTCTCCGCCGCTGCCAGCACCAGAAGATTCACAGCTTCATCAATAGAGCGTCTTGCCCCAATGCCACAGGCGCTTGAAGGAACTCAAATCACCAATCTGGGATTTGAAGAAGTAATTAGCGAGCCGGGAGAAGACGTATTTATTTTTCTTGATCCGCCTTATTTCACAGCCACCAGATTGTATGGACATGGTGGCAGTTTGCACCAGTTTGATCATGAGCTTCTGGCTGATTGTTTGAAAAATTCCAAACATCGATTTCTTATTACTTATGACGATTGTCCTGAAATCAGAGAACTCTATTCCTGGGCAAATATCCAGTCCTGGTCTTTGCAGTATGGCATGAATAACTGCAATCTTAAGCATACGAGCAAAGTCGGCTCGGAAGTGTTTATTTCAAATTACTAGATTTACAAACCGGCGCGATTAGCCAGAGCGACAAAGCCTTCCAGTGTGACTATACGCACCAGGTCGCCGTGAGCAAGATGATTTTGCAGTCCGCCTTTGATAAAGAAATCACGCAGTTTCCAGCCTTCGCCACCAAGCACCAGATATGCCTTGTGATAAAAGCCGCCACCATTTAAAATTGCCTCAGCTAGACAGATAGCTTCAAAAGGAACTTTTTGTTCGGCAGTGCCTGCGACCTGTTGCCATTTGAGTGATACCAGAAAATGTTTGCCGATTTCGTCTTCCGCCACCACATCTATGATGTGTTTGCCGCCACCAAATCGCTCGCCTACATGCTGCTGCAAATGTGTTTTGTAACCGCCGCCTTCAAGCGCCGGGACAATCATAGCCTCAAGTATTTTTCCTGTGCCTGTGTCGCGGCTTTTTCTCAAAGTTTGCATGCTAAATCCCCCTGGTGGCAAGCACTTCTTGCGCTTTGGTGCGGTCCCCGGTGCAGCTTATTTTGCGTGGTGCATCGAGCAGTTTTATTTTGAAACCCAGCTTGTCGTAAAGTTCCAGTATGCGAGATGTGGCCTGATTTGAGAGTACCACCGGACCTTTGTGACCGGCAAGCCAGTGGGCCAGTCTTACTTGATCTTCCCAGGCAAATCCTTCTTTGGCGTATTGCCTGAAATCGACGTCATAAGGAGGATCGGCATAAATGAAGTCACTGCGGTTGGTGTCGACTTGCTCAAAATCGCCGACTTCAAATTCCCATTTTTCAAGGATGGGCTTATAACCTAAAAAGTCATTTGGATAGTTTATCGTTTTATATTGTCCGAAAGGTACATTGAATTCACCCTGTCGATTGAAACGACAAAGTCCGTTGAATCCGGTGCGATTCAAATAATAAAAGAGTTGGGCACCTCTGGCGGTGGCAGATTTGCCGCTTGTTATCAGCGAATTAAATTCGTCGCGCAAAGCAAAATAATGCTTACGCTCGTTCACCATGTTTATATTGACTCGAAGACCTTTGCGCAGTTGTTTGTAAAAGTTGATG
>CAZEQP010000961.1:0-1528 GCA_964514345.1 uncultured Candidatus Obscuribacterales bacterium | reverse complement strand
AACTTGCCTGCGTATTCTCTTGCTGTGTCTGTATCTCCGCAAGCTATGCTTGATGGAATGATTCCTCTGGGGCAGCCGGATAAAGCGATTAGTCCGTCTTTGTGGTCGGCTAATTGGTCATAAGATATTCTGGGTTCGCCCCGGTCGTTTTGTCCGCGAGCAAGTGTAATGAGACGGCAGATGTTTTTATAACCGCTTAAATCTTTGGCTAAAAGTATTAAATGCGAGTCGTCATAAAAGGTGACTTCGTTTCCGATGATTGTGTGAAATTCTTGTTCTTTGCCTTCTTGATTGAAACGCACGGCTCCGCCCATATCGTTGTGGTCGGTTAGGGCTAGAGCGCTTAAGCCAAGCTCTTTGGCGCGCACGACAAGTTCTTCGGGGTTAGAGGCGCCGTCTAATAATGAGAAAGAAGAATGACAATGTAATTCTGAGTATTTAATCAAAGAAATATTCTATAAACCATTTATTGTTGCGATGATTGTGCACCAGTAGAAACATGCTTTGTGTGCTTGCCGCTACATAGTAAGATTTGCCGATGTTTTCTTCCCACCATTTGCCTGAAAGATAATCGGGTGAGCTTAAGCTCTGGATTTTATGCCATTGATTTTGGTAGTAAACAGCCTGGGGGCGCGGTGCTTCCTGGTTGTCTATGTCGCTATTTGTTGAATCTAAGCGCACCATCACCGGTGTGGTGCCTGATGCGTTTTTTCGCAAAATAAGTCCTTCCCCTTCTTTGCCGAATTGTTTCAGATATGTTTTATTTGGGGCAAGCAAATTGCCTGATGCTTGTGTTTGTAAAACAGGCATCCAGAAGCCGGACTGATCTGGAAAATACTGGTCATTTAAAACAGGCTTAACTACAGTGTTTTCACCCAGACGTGAAATGACTTTTTGCAAAAGAAGCAACAAATCGTTTGAAATTATTTCCTCATTATTATCACCTTCACCGGGTAAGACATGTTCTTGTTTCCATGACTCGGTGGAAAAACGCAGCACATCCACTTTTATTTTGGTGAATTCGCGGGTGAGAGGTTTTTTGTTTAGCGAAAGTTTTATGACTTGCTGTAAAAATCCTGAATGATTGGATGGACGAATAAGCTTGATATCACGTTCATCGAATATGGCATCGTCGCTATAGAAAGAAACCATCAACCTTTCTGCCCGCAAAGCGTTGTTTTTCAAATCTTCTGTAAGCTTGGCTAATAGCCCGCTTAAAACAAGACTGACTTCATTGAGGCTGGACGCCGGATAACCAAGGTCGCAAGTGGCAACAAAAGTTTTTTCAAGCGGCGGCAGACTGAGCAGAGTGTCGTCTATACCCTGGGCCATTTTCCAGGCTTTTACTCCGTCCTGACCGAATCGCTCAAGAATAGACTCGGCGGGAAAGGCGGCAAGCTGTTGCATAGACTTTATGCCTAAAGTGGAAAAGTCTTGCAATAGCTCATCTGAAACAGGCAGATATTGCACCGGCTGTCTGGCCAGAAACATGATTGTTTTGTTGGGTGGGACTATATGATAAAACTGG
>CAZEQP010000960.1:0-1529 GCA_964514345.1 uncultured Candidatus Obscuribacterales bacterium | reverse complement strand
TGGAGCGCGGACCGAATACATTAATAAGGCGCAATGAAAGACAGGGCATTTTATAAACTTGCGCCCAGTGTAATACATAACATTCAGCCAGATATTTTGACAGCGAATACGGATACTCAGTCATTATATGCGCGCTTTCAGGGGTGGGATATTCTTCGGCGATGCCGTAGCATGAAGAAGACGCCGCATAGATGAAACGTTTGACGCAAGCCAGTTTTGCTGCTTCAAGCACTGCAATGGTGCCGTCCACGTTTGCTCTGTGATAATCCAGAGGGCGCTCGATAGAGGGAACGATGTCCGCCAGTGCAGCTAGATGAAAGACCCAGTCAACTTCCTGAAACAGTTCTTTGATATCTTCAAAATCACAGACGTCGACCAGGTGAATTGAAAGGTTCTTGTCGCCGTCATGCTGTTTTAAATTTTCTAGACGACCGGTCGACAGATTATCCAGAACCACAACCTGATGCCCACAGGCAAGCAACCTGTCTACCAGGTGACTTCCTATGAAGCCGCATCCGCCCGTTACCAGGGCTCTTTTAGTGAGTCCGGTCATGTCAGTCCTCGACATGGAAACCAAGCCGTCAGAAAAGGACGGCCTGAGTAGAGATGATAACAACTCTCAAGTCGTCAATAAGTGAGAATAGACTAGGCTAGGTCGGCTCGCCCCAGGCGAGCCAGTCAAATACAAGAATAAGAGTGCATTTATATATATCTAAGGCTTCATTAATATTCTTAACTTATACTTACTGTTTCAAAATCGAGGTATAGATTCAGTGGCTGAAACGACCCGAGAGGCTCAATATCAGGTCTGTCTGGATATAGAAAAAAGAAGTGGGCTTACTAAGCTTGGCTTGATGAGCAATCAGACCTGGCATGATGATCCTAAACGACTGCTTTTTCATCTGTCACGATACAAGTTTGTGTCCAAAATGTTTGCCGGTTTCGACAGTGTTCTTGAAGTCGGTTGCGCAGATGCGTTTGGCACCAGAGTGGTGCAGCAAGCAGTTAAAAAAGTTATGGCAGTAGATTTTGATCCTGTTTTTGTTCAAGATGTGCAAAATCGCATGGAAACAGGTTGGGCATTTGAGTGCAAGTTGCACGACATGCTTGAAGGACCAGTCGCGGGAGATTTCGATGGAGCCTATTCTCTGGATGTGCTCGAGCATATTCCAAAAAATGACGAGCGGACTTTTATTTCAAACATAGTCGAGTCTTTGAATGAAAACGGAGTGCTTATCATAGGCATGCCCTCCATTCAGTCGCAAGTTTATGCGTCTGAACCAAGCCGGCTGGGGCATGTGAACTGCAAAGACTACGACGATCTGAAAGAATGCATGTCCGATTTTTTCCACAACGTTTTCATTTTTTCAATGAACGACGAAGTGGTGCACACTGGATTTTCTCCGATGGCTCAGTATTTGCTTGCGTTGTGTTGCAACAGGCGGCAGTCACATCGGCGCTGCTGATTTTTTCGCCAATTCATTTCTTTTTCTTCAATACTTTTGTTGCCGGTTGAATTCCAGCCGTAG
>CAZEQP010000959.1:0-1535 GCA_964514345.1 uncultured Candidatus Obscuribacterales bacterium | reverse complement strand
GTCATCGGATCTGTGAATGAAGCGGTTTCAGTTTGAGCGAACAACTCGGCGTGTGAAATCACAACAGCGACTCTATCGGCAAGGTCAAGTACCATGTGTTCGTCTTTTTCAGGCAGAGGACGTACTTGTTCAGGTGAAATGAGACACAGAGCCGCTTTATAATTGCCGCCGTAAAAGAGGGGAACAAGAGTGGCTGATTTATATTGAATCGGAGAAGCCAGCACTTTGTCTTTTAAACAGTCGTCAATTTGATTGCGATCCAGAAAAACAGTGGCGCCTATTTTGAGTTCGTTGGACAAAGCTCGGATAAGATGGTCGCCTACATTTAAGTTGTCATCCTCATTCTGGTCCAGACCAGCCACCAGATCCTGCGAGCTGTCATCTTTTTTCTTTTTGTTTTCCTTCTTGGAATTGGCTATGGATGCCACTTTTGATTTGCTGTAAGAATCGGATTGAGCGTCATACAGCGCGCAAACACAAAGCTCCAGTTTGAAAAATTCTTGCAGAGCTTCAACCAGTGTTTCCATAATCTGGTCGGCACGTTTGAGGGCTGTTCTGATTTCACTTGATACTCTGTTGATCAAAGAAGTTCTGGACTGGTCTGCTCGTATCTGCTGGATAGCCTGGTCTGCGCGGATAACGTTTGACAGATGACCGGCGATGGTTAAACCGAGTTCTCTATCCTGGGTACGGAAATCGGCTTTATTTGCCTGTCTTTGCCACAATCCGATTACACCGAGTCGAGTGCCTTCCGATGTCAAAGGCAGCACAAGTGCCATATCGTGTTTGAAAAACGGGTCCGGTTTGCGGCTGTATTCAACGTTAATCATTTTGCCGCGACCAGACTTGAATACTTCCACAAATGGATTGTCCGAATTTTCCAGATTCACAACCTTGAGCAGTGAATCTTCAGTTTGCGGCTCAAGAATATTTTCTTCACGGTTGAACAAATAAATTTCAGAATGAGTAAAGCCCATGTGGTCGGCAACCAATCTGATTGATTTGACCAGGGCTTCGCGAGTGGTCATGCCGCGAGATTCGCGAAATAGCATGGCTATCTCGTTGATGAGTTTCATCTCCTGGGCGTCCATCTCGATTCTGTTCTGGTCGGCCGCTTGTTGCAACACAACAGATAGAAGTTCGGCGATTTTTTGCAAAACAAACGCGTCATGGGCGCTCCACTCGCGAGAACCTTTGCACTGTTGCAATTCCAGAAAGCCCGAAATTTTGCCGCGCGATTTGAGCTGCGACATGAGCCTGGCTTCCACTCCGCCCAGTTCAATCAAAGATGAAAGTGTGGGAGCCACTTTGTGCAGACTGACGTCTAATGCGGTGTTTGGAATGCTGATCACGCCTGAGCCTGTTTCATCCGGAAACTTGGATACAAACTCAAGCATAATCGCTGAAGATTCGGCTGACGTGAGTTTGTTGTCGACAAAACAGTTATGACCATTGGTCGAATACTCATTGGTGACTTTCAAATGTTCACCGTCAATGCGCCAGATGATACCGCGGTCAGCACCTGAGGATTTAAC
>CAZEQP010000958.1:0-1539 GCA_964514345.1 uncultured Candidatus Obscuribacterales bacterium | reverse complement strand
TTGCCAGCTGCTTTTCTTGAAATAAATCTGCTGCAGTTATATTGGTGTCGTAAGCAGAATGGGAGGTGGAAAAAACAATCACGCCCTCTTCTTTACCTGAAGGAAACCAGCCGACTTCATGCACTTGATCCAGACCGCCGTCTCCGACAGAACAAACAGCAAGTGAAACAAAAACCGGTTCTTTAGTCGGCTTCAGCTCAAGTTTTTCCCCACTCCACCCGCAATAAACATCACCCAGATAATCGTCATAAGATCTGGCTTCCAAATAACCGGGCTCATCGAATTTGAGATAACCTGATATACAGCCGTTTTTCATAACCAGAGAATTGGATACGTTTTTCTTTTCTCTGGTATAATCGACCAGATTTTCTTTGGCATCGTGCCATCCGCCGGTAGGTCCAAGAGGATGGTGGTCTTCTCTTTTTACGCTAGCTGAATCGGTCTTTGAGCACTTGCTTCCGATAGAGCGAGCTTTTGAAATAGAAGGGTATTTTTCACTCAGGGGTCTGGTATCAAAACTGCATGCAGTACAACTTAATAAGATCAATGCTGCAATTTTGATTACTTTCATTTCAATCGTCCCATCTTACCGCTTTGAAAATCATCGAAAGCTTCCACTATTTCAGCCTTTGTATTCATGACAAAAGGACCATAACTGACTACCGGCTCTTTAATAGGTTCTCCGCTCATGAAAAGAATTATACTGTCTTCTATTGTCTCAATCGAAATATTTTGTCCTTCAAGATCAAATAATACCAGTTGAGTTTCGGAGAGTTTGACATCATCGATTTTGACTTTTCCATGCATAAGCAAAGCGGCAGAATTTTGTCCTTCCGAAATGGGAAGACTGACTTTTGATCCTGCGCTCAAACGCAAATCAAAAAGATTTACAGGTGTGAAAGTATCAGCCGGACCTGAAACTCCCAGCAATGAACCGGCTATGATTCGGGCATAACTATCTTCCGAATCAAACTTGACAGTTTTGATGTCTTTATTTAGCAAAGTTTGATAGCGCGGTTGTGTCATTTTGTGCTGCTTTGGCAAATTCACCCAGAGCTGGATCATTTCAAATTCGCCACCCCTTGAAGCAAATTCTTTCTCATGCATTTCTTCATGCACCACACCTGAGCCGGCGGTCATCCACTGCACATCACCTGGATGGATGGTGCCTGCATTGCCGGCTGAATCACGGTGTTCAACACTGCCTTTATATGAGATTGTCACTGTTTCAAAACCACGGTGAGGATGCTCACCCACTCCGCGCGGATTTTTTGTAGGCGCAAATTTAGCCGGACCGGCATAATCAAGCATTAGAAATGGGCTTATATCAATATTATTGGATGGGAAAAAATTGCGCACAGGAAAACCGTCGCCCACCCAGTGAGATGAACCTTCTTTATGTATTGATTTGATTTTTTTCTGGTTCATAATAATTCCTCCGCATGCTGCCCGAGTTTGCGCAACAAAGCCACAAGGCTCGAGCGTTCCTGCTCAGTCAAAGGAGACATTATTTGCTCCATATCCTGAGCGTGTCGATTG
>CAZEQP010000957.1:0-1540 GCA_964514345.1 uncultured Candidatus Obscuribacterales bacterium | reverse complement strand
AATCAAAAACGGTTCATAAACATCTTCCAGAGTTTCACTGTCCTCACCTATGGTGGCAGCCAGAGCATCGATGCCGACAGGACCACCGTTATAAGTGTCGATCATAATTTCAAGCAAACGTCTATCAGTGGCATCCAGTCCCAGTTTGTCCACTTGATAAGAATCAAGTGCTTCGTGTGCGACTTTTGCATCTATAGCCGAATAGTTTTTATAATGTACATAGTCACGCACCAGTCTTATCAACCGATTGGCGATACGCGGTGTGCCTCTTGCCCGCCCGGCAATGACAGCCACAGCCTCATCGTTAATGGATAAACTGAAAAGACCGCAAGCGCGTCTTACAATCTGTCCCAGTTCTTCTTGAGAATAAAAATCAAGTCGGTGCACAAAACCGAAACGATCTCGCAATGCTTTGGAAATTCTTCCGGCTTTGGTGGTGGCGCCGATTAAAGTAAATCGCGGAATGGGCAATCTCAAAGTCCTTGTGGCATGCCCTTTTCCTGAAGTGATGTCGACCATGAAATCTTCTATGGCAGGATACAACAATTCTTCTGCAATTTTGTTTAAACGGTGAATTTCGTCTATAAACAGAACGTCATTTTGTTCCAGTTGATGCAATAAGCCGATTATATCTCTGGGCCGCTCCAGACTGGGTCCGGATGATATGTGGATGCGTGCTCCCATTTCATTAGCCAGTATTCTCGCCAGAGTGGTTTTACCCAGACCGGGAGGTCCGTATAAAAGCACGTGATCAAGTGGCTCTTTGCGGCTTTTGGCCGCTTCCAGAGACATTTGAAAAAGATTTTTTAAACGTGATTGCCCGATATATTCTTGCAAAGTTTCAGGTCGCAGATTTTGATCCGCTTTTCTGTCTGTGCTCGTTTCACGTGCACTTACAACAGATGAACGCTCCGGGTCAATCTTTGATTTTCCCGGTGAAATATCTTCTTTTTTTGATTCGGTATTATTTCTCAAAATTGCCATAGAAACCTTTTCCTTAATACCGGCGATTTAATTCCCAATTCCAGGCTGTTGACACAATTGTTTCAAGATCATACTTTGCCTGCCAGCCAAGTACAAACTTAGCTTTAGAACAATCAGCCAGAAGACTGGCCGGGTCTCCAGGGCGTCTGGCAGCCATTTTTACCGGCACTTTCAACCCCGAAACAGACTGGCAGACTTCAATTACTTCATTTACAGAGGCGCCACTTGACGTTCCCAGGTTGATTTCATGAGCCACAGTGTCGTCCAGTATCAACTCAAGGGCGCTCAGATGGGCGTCAGCCAGGTCGTTGACATGCACATAGTCTCTAATACATGTACCGTCCGGCGTGTCATAGTCGTCACCAAAAATCTCCAGTACCGGGCGTTTTCCAGCTGCAGATTGTAAGGCAAGCGGGATAATATGGGTTTCCGGGTCATGACTTTCGCCAATTTGCCCTGAATCGTCTGCTCCTGATGCGTTGAAATATCGCAAACAGACATAAGACCAGCCTGAAGACAGGTGAAGAGCACGTAAAGCCAGCTCCACCATATATTT
>CAZEQP010000956.1:0-1544 GCA_964514345.1 uncultured Candidatus Obscuribacterales bacterium | reverse complement strand
AAGACGACAGTCATTACTGGTGACGCTCCAGGTTTTGTAGTAAATAGAATTCTTGCCCCCTATATGCGCGAAGCAATTGTTATGGCTCAGGACGGTGTGCCGATGGCAGACATTGAAAAGGCTGCCATCAATTTCGGCATGCCCATGGGACCGTTTGCCTTGCTGGATGAAGTGGGTCTCGATATTGCCATGCATGTTATTAAAACATTGCATGAGGGGCTTGGAGAGCGCATGTCACCCCCTGCCGTAATGCCTGAAATCGAGGCATTAAAATTGCTGGGCAGAAAAGGCAAAAAAGGCATCTACTTATACACTGAAAAAGGCGACCGCGCTTTTGTAAAAGAGAAAAAGAAAAAGCACTATCTCTTCAATCCGGATGTCGAGGCTATCATGGCCAAGCACTCTAAAAAACTAAAAAAGACCCAGGGTGAGATTCAGGACAGGCTCTTTCTGGCAATGGCGGCTGAAGCGGCGCGCTGCCTGGAAGAAAAGGTTGTAGCAAGCCCTTCACAACTGGACCTGGCAATGATTTTCGGCATCGGTTTTCCACCTTTTGTGGGTGGAATATGTCGTTATGTTGACTCACTCGGGGTGGCTCTGACCTGCCAGAAGCTCAAATATCTGGCGCAAGTAGCAGGACCCAACTATGAACCGTGCCGGCTTCTTGAAGAAATGGCATTGCAAAGAAAAACCTTTTACTGTTAACTGATATACTATTGCCGTTCTGTTGATAGCATTTGTATTGTATACAGGTATTTGGAATTTATGACGCCCATCAGTGTTGGTGACAAAATAGCCTTTGTAGTCGGCTTTGTTTTCCTGGTTGTAGTCCTGGCTGCAAGCGCACACCACTTCGCTCACTAAATTTAAATCAGTTCCGGATCGCCTGGAGCCAGCCACTTCTGGCGTATTTCCTGCGATTGCAAAGCCAGTTTCTTTGCTTCTGCTCCTTCTCCGTTTTCATTTTTAGCCAGACTCAGAACATTTAACGCTCGGGCTTTAGCCAGTTCTTCCACCGGCATTCTTGTGTTGGTCAAAAGAGCAAGCGCTTCTTCAGCGCATTTTTTTGCTTTGCTTGATTCGCCGGCTGCTAAATAGGCTCTACCTGTGGCACTTATGATATTAGCCATATAATGCAAATTGCTTTTGTGCTCTTCTCTGAGAGTTTTTGCTTTTTTAAATAATGAAAGAGCCTGGTCGTGGTCGCCGGTTTCAAGATAAGTCAATCCCAGTTCGTATGTGGCTGAAGACATGGCTAGATCTAATTGCATTTTGCGCTGAGCGGGCATTGGATCAAGTACGGAAGCTTGCTGTCTTGCTGGCAGTTTGGCCAGTTTTTCATCGACCAGTTTTATCGAAAGCTTTCCTGCTTCGATTGCTTTTTCGAACATTTTTTTATCTCGTAAAAGAGCACCAAAAGTCTCATACAGCATGCCTTTTGTAGGCATGCTCGTTTCTTCCATGGATTTGGCTATCTCTTTCAACTTTTCTTCTTCTTTGTTCTTGGTTTGAACGAAAGGCAATTGTTCGCTTACCAGACAAAT
>CAZEQP010000955.1:0-1545 GCA_964514345.1 uncultured Candidatus Obscuribacterales bacterium | reverse complement strand
GCTTGCACGTTACTGTTTTGCCTGGCAGGGATATTTCGATTTTTCCGGTTATACAGATATTGCCCGCGGCTCGGCTCAGTTACTTGGATTCAAAGTCCCGCTTAATTTCAATTTGCCTTATCTTGCCGGGTCCATTTCTGAAATCTGGAGACGCTGGCACATATCACTTTCCACCTGGCTGCGCGATTATTTGTTTATTCCGCTGGGCGGAAGCAAAGGCGGCGAACTTCTCACTTACAGAAATATCATGCTCACTATGATAATCGGCGGATTTTGGCACGGTGCCGCTTTGCACTATGGATTCTGGGGCGCCAGCCTGGGTTTATTCATGGTCATCCATAGAGCCTGGCAGAAATTTTACGCCACTGTACCTTGGTTGGATAAGCTGGTCAAAACCAAGCCATATCATGTTTTTGCAGTGTTTCTCACAATGCACGCCTGGTGTTTGAGTCTTGTATTCATGCGCTCTCCCGATATGAAAACAGCCTGGATTGTTATGAAAAAAGTGCTTTTCTTAGACCAAGCCCAGAATCTTTCACAATGGTGGCAGCCCAGCATTCTGGCTACAACAGACACCAATATGCTTTATCCACTTTTGCCTTTTATTCTTGTGGCAACATACGCCATGCAACTGGTGGTGGCAAAATCAAAAGAGATTCCCGGTGTCATGCCTGAATTTAAGTTCAATCTTTTCGGCAGACAGATTCCAGCTTTCAAACCTGTTTATCTGGCGGCGCTATTGATTGTGCTCTTCATCTGGTCGCCTGATTTTTCACCGCAATTTATATACTTCCAGTTTTAAGCGGAACTAAATTTTGCGTCCATAAGTGGTGATTGCCTGGAATCCGTGCGTGAATGTTCGTGTCACAGATTTCATCGGACCTATTCCGACTCGTGAATAATATGATTCGACAAGAATATTGCAATCAGGAAATCCGGGCAAAATGCCGTAATGATTTATGATGGCGCCGCCGGGTTTCAGCACGCGTGCACATTGTCTGACAATATCCATGGGAAATTCAAAACGATCAAGAATATTCGACACAAAAACAATATCAAATGATTCTTTGTCATATGTCAGCGCATTGGGATCTTGTTCGTCCCAGATTACAAGATGAGAGTCGTTCTTGCCTTTTCCCAGCTCCAGAAGCTGCTTGGATCTGTCGGCGCCGACAACTATCATCCCGTTTAAATTTTGAGCCATTGGAATGGCAAACAAACCTGTTCCACAACCTACTTCAAGCATGCTCATCATGGCCAGATTTCGCTTGGAAGATAATCGCTTGATCAGTCGTACCAGATGATCTGAGCCGCTCAATTCGGTTTTAGGTGTTTCCAGGGCGATGACCTGGGAATTGATACCGGCTTTGATGGCAGCATCTTTAATAAGAGGAGCTTGAATACTTTGAAGGTTCTGTTGTAAGTTTTGCATTTTTATTAACCTGCTTTTGTTGCCCCAACGCCAGTCAGAGCTTTCGATTAATAGAGTACAAAATGCAAAGTCTCATGTATTTAGGGAAAGTACGAAGCAAAGCAAGTATCTAT
>CAZEQP010000954.1:0-1554 GCA_964514345.1 uncultured Candidatus Obscuribacterales bacterium | reverse complement strand
AAGAGTGCGTAGAAGCGGAAAAAATTGAAGACGCAAAAAACGACTGCAATTATAACCCCGCCGGTAATACCAATAAAAAAGAAGAAGAATCCGACTCCAAAACAGACGAGTTCGGAAAACGAAAAAGACATGTGGATGGCAACAAGAAAGTAAATCCATCCAGTTAGTCGTGCTATAGCTGAATGTAGAAACGAAAATTTTCACTAGTTCCGGTTTTTCGACGGAACTCAATGTTTGTCGCGAAGGAGTTTGTTCTATGGAAGAAAAAAATGAATTGGGTTTAGTTGAAGCTATTAAAGAAATATTCACCGGTGAAAAGCCTGGCAATGCAATCTGGCTCCTGAAGCAGGATCACAGAAAGGTGGAAGAACTTTTCAAGGATTTTGAATCCAGTCGCACATCTAATCAGCGGTATCAGTTGATTCAGCAAATCATCAAAGAGTTGGACGTGCATACAAGAGTGGAAGAAAAAGTTATTTATCCGATACTGGCTAAAGAAGATAAAGAGGCTAATGGCGAAGCTAATGAAGAACACCATGTGGTCAAATTGATCCTGGCTGAGTTAGCCGGGTCGAATGGTTCTGAAAGTAATTTGAAATCGAAAGTGAAAGTACTTTCTGAAATAGTGAAGCACCATGTGAAAGAAGAAGAGGGCGGTATCTTTCAGACTATTGAAAGGAGCGGAGCCGATATGGACGAGCTGGGACAAAAGATTGTCAACGAAAAGAATCGCTTGCTCAAAGAAGAGCCTGCAGCAAAGAAAGGCGCTAAAAAACCTCTGCCGAAAAATTCAGCCAAAAATAAAGTGGTTGCATCTAAATCTAAATCTAAAGCTAAGCCTGCTGCTAAATCTAAATCTGCCGCAGCATCTAAATCCAAGGCGCCTGCTTCTAAAAAGGTTGCTGCTGCCAAAAAAACTGTAGCCACCAAGAAGCCGGCTGCCAGGCGCGCATCTAAACCGAAGATGAAGAAAGCCAGCTAATTCTGGAAAATCTGGAAAGAAATACGCAAAAATCTAACACAGATTGACCTGCTCTCGAAAAACGCATGGCTAAAAACGATAGCTTTAAGGGATGTTTTACTGTCGTTTTAAGCCATGACATTTTCGAGATACCTGTGATCCAATTTAATCTGGCGCCTGGCAGTATTTACGCGCCCATCTAAAAGTGTCAGACTGGGGTAATGAGCCCAGACGACGAATTTTCAAATCCAAGACAAAAACCTAAACCCAAGCCGGAAGTAGATCGAGGAGGGTCGGGTAGACCCCCGCGCAAGACCGCTCTTGCTTATTTTGGAGATGCCGAGGACGACGACTCATTCAAAAGAGGGGATAACTTCAAAAAGTTCCAAAAGGTGGTTGTTCAAATCACCGGTCAATCGTTGGGTGGATTTGATGTTCAGGTTGTCGGAATGAATGTGGCAGGCAGGCTCAAAACTAACAGGAGTTTCACTCAATTTTCAAATGTCGAGGTCGTATTTAAAGAATGGTCCTCCTCCGGAAAGCCTGTATTTGTGCTGTCCGAAAATGAGTCGGTTGATTTTCTTGAAGGGCAG
>CAZEQP010000953.1:0-1556 GCA_964514345.1 uncultured Candidatus Obscuribacterales bacterium | reverse complement strand
AAAGTTAATCTTATGGCTATTGTCTCTGATTAAACAGCGGACAGATTGGGTGCGTCTTTCAATTGTTCGATCACTTGATCGACAAGACCGTATTCTTTGGCTTCTTCAGCTGTCATGATATTGTCGCGATCTGTGTCTTTTTCAATTGTTTTGACTGCTTTGCCGGTGTGCTTGGCCATCAATTCGTTGAGCAGGCGCTTAATTCTGAGGATTTCGCGAGCCTGAATTTCAATGTCTGTGGCTTGACCTTGAGCGCCGCCAAGAGGCTGGTGAATCAAGATGCGTGAATGGGGCAATGCAATACGCTTGCCTTTGGTTCCGGCTGAAAGCAGGAATGCTCCCATACTGGCTGCCTGTCCAATGCATATAGTGCAGACTTCCGATCTTATGTGCTGGATAGTGTCATAAATAGCCAGACCGGCTGTTACTGAGCCGCCGGGAGAATTAATATAAAGCTTGATGTCTTTGTCCGGATCATCCGATTCGCAAAGAAGAAGCTGCGCCACCACCATATTTGCCACTGTATCGTCGATTGGTGTGCCCAAAAAGATGATACGGTCGCGCAACAAGCGAGAAAAGATGTCGAATGCCCGCTCGCCGCGTGAAGTGGTTTCGATAACCGTTGGAGGATAGAGAGCCTGTATTCCAGGTGAACTCAAATAAGGTGCATAACTAGCGCTCCAGATATCGAGTGGGTTCATATTCGATCTGGGTGTTTGCATTTGACTGCCTCCTGAAAACGTGATGTTTTCTAACTTCTAGATATCGATGATTCTATCAAATTTTTGAAAGACTACACTAAGACTTGGCTACGGCCTCTTTTTTGGAAGACTTTTCTTTCGGTTTTTCTTCCTTGGCTTTTTCTTCAGTCTTCTCCATGCTTTCAAGAGATTCAAGACCCTGAGTGTTTTCCGGTGTTTCTTCTACATAAGCGACATCGGCTTTACTGACCAGGAAGTCGACTACTTTGCCAGTCAACACTTCTTCCATAAGTTGGCGCATGAAATATTCATTGCTTGCCATTTCTTTGAATCTTTCCTGAGGGATGTAATTTCTCTGAGCAAATTCAAGGAAATTGGAAGCTATTTCTTCCTGGCTGACATCAATTTTTTCTGCCCGTACCACAGCGCCCAAAACCAGGCTGTGCAGTACTCTTTGCGAAGCTTCAGTATGCTTGGATTTATCCATGGCTTTGAGTTCTTCAGTTTTTTGATACTCATCCCAGGACTGTCCGTTTTGCTCGACAAAAGAGCGGATTTGCTGCATCAAAAGTTTGTGCTCGCGCTCTACCATTGTTTCAGGAATGTCTACTTGAGCAGATTTAACTACAGCATCTACAACCGCTTTTTGCAGACGAGATTGATTTTCTGCTTCCACTTCTTCTTCCATTTGTTTGACGATGTCTTTTTTCAAATCTTCCAGATTTTCATGACCGACCGATTTGGCCAGTTCATCATTTATATCGGGCACCACTTTGGCGCGGATTTCTTTGAGATTGACTTTGAAAACGGCATCTTTAGAAGCTAACTTAGGATTTCTGTAATCGGAAGGGAATG
>CAZEQP010000952.1:0-1559 GCA_964514345.1 uncultured Candidatus Obscuribacterales bacterium | reverse complement strand
GAAAGCATTTTTTCTCTCCAAATCCAATTGATGCCTAGATTATCTCAGACGAATCAAGTTCGTTCATGATTTCTTTGGCTCTGCTTAACAGTCTTTCCTTGTTTTCGTCCCCGCAACAGGACTCATTTAAATAAAGTTCAAGTGCAGTCAATGGAGAAGCGGCGGTTTCTTCTGTCAGTTGGGGGAGTCGGGCTTTGGATTTGTCTGGTATCAATTCCGGTTGCAATCGGACAGAAAGTGCTTCAGATGCCAGTTGTAAGATTTTTCTCTCGTTTACTTCGCCGGTTTTTTCTTGTTTTATGCGATATCGAATTCTTAAAACACAACCTGGAATCAAGGCTTTCGATACTTTTTTGGCCAGAATTTCAGTGGGGTCGTCTTCCGGTTCAAGTTGGGATAAATCGGCTTCAACTGTTACAAAAGGGCGAGGACTGATTGAGTGAAAAGTGTATCTTGTATTCTTGCGTTCTAGATCGACATGGACAAAACCCTTGTCTTCATTGGCTTCTCCAAAGTCCACCCGCTCCAGGCTTCCGGAATAAACAATGGCAGGATCCATGGCTCGAATAATTTGATGCTTGTGAATATGTCCCATTGCAACATAGTCCACTTTCTCATTGATAAAAATGTCGGCTGGAAAAGTGAGTGTATAGCCCACGAGCAATTCTTCCTCAATACCGGCAAGTGCTCTGTCCAGGCTCATATGTGCTGATACTACAGTGGGAATCGAATCGTCGAGTTTGTCATAAAATGATTCAAAAAGGCTGGTCACGTGCTGAACGAGCACATCGTCAAGTTGAGCGCTTGTATATCCGGCGTACTTTTCCAGAGTGGTCAGGTTATGTCTGGTCACATGAGGCAATCCGATAAATTGGAAATCGCCGTTTTTAGTTTTGATTGTCTGGAAAACAGGCTGGTCCACTGTTATGACGCCTGGCACTTCCAGGCTCTGAAATACGGATAATGAGTGACTTTGCGTTGAACGCAAAATCTGGTCATGATTGCCTACGACAAGAATTGTGGAAATACCGGCTTCAGAAAGCCTCTTGAGTTCTCGGGCAAACATTTTTTGATAGATGGGCTCAGGCGAGGCGTTCCTGTAGGCATCTCCTGAAAAAAGAAAAACGTCGACTTGATTGTCTAGGGCATAGTCGACTACTCTTTTTAAGGCAAGGACGAAGTCTTCAAAACGAATATTCAATCCTGTGGATGGATTGATTTTTCCGTGACCTTCGCCGGAGCCAAAATGAATATCGGAGACATGGATAAGTTGAATTGGCATGAGCTTAAAAAAGGTCAGATTCTTGATCTAACGATAGAATCCATCGCTCCCGGCGGAGAAGGTGTGGCTAAGTTCAACAACTTTACCATATTCGTAGATCGGGCTGCCGAGGGGGATGTGGCCAGAGTCAAGCTTTATGACCTTAGAAAAGATTTTGCTAAAGGAAAAATCGAATCACTGATTAAACCTTCAAAAAATAGGCAGGAGCCGCCCTGCCCCTACTTTGAACGTTGCGGTGGCTGCCAGTGGCAGCATATGACTTATAACGCCCAGCTTG
>CAZEQP010000951.1:0-1563 GCA_964514345.1 uncultured Candidatus Obscuribacterales bacterium | reverse complement strand
GATCATACATTATCGCCGTATAACGAGCTGATTTTAAATCAGTGACCGATTCAAGTGCAGCAGCTTGCTCCAGTGAGCTTATGGCTTCGGCAAATTTATTGAGTTCGGACAGAACTTTTCCTTTCTGGTAAAGCAAATCGCTCTTTTCTTTATCATCGGTTGCCGAACTGAGCTTACTCTCCAGTTTCTGCAGTTTTTCTTCCAGTTCCCACTGACGGTCCTGCAATTTATTTTCAATTTTTTTGTTGAACTCAAGCGGGTGCAGTTTGGCACCACCGCGTGAAATCTGGTAATCGCCTTGAGGCAGACTGACATCATTGAATTTATAACGATCCACATCGTTTTTAGGACCGGCGCTCAATGTGTAGTCAACGTTGTATCCTTGTTTCCAGACCTCAGGCAATGCTTCAAAGGGTGAGGCTCTTTTAATGGCGGCACATGCTGCTTCATCCACCATTTTATTGCCTGAGGATTTTTTCACCGACAGTGTTTTTATATTGCCTGACTTTTCAATCGTAAATGAAAGTGTTGTCTGACATTTTGTTTTGACCTCCGGACTGCGCCATGAACGAGTGATTTTTTCACGCAGCTTTTTCATATACTCGTCGGATTTTGCTTTATCTTCCAGACTTGGTGCAGGCGCTTGCGAAGAAGCAAAACGAAAAGTATATTTCAAAGCAAGTCCGTCGCCAAACTTGACCGGAAGCTGACCGAAAGGCGCAGACTTTTTCACGGCTTGAAGGGCAGCTTGATCTGCAGCCGTATCACCCGATGACTGGTCGATTTTGACCTCTTCCAATTTCCCGGTTCGGTCAAGCTTGAGAAGCAGAACAGCTTGAGTAGCTTCTTTCACAGAGACCGGATGAGTGTTCATTTCTTTTTGAATCTTGTCACTCAAAACTTTCATGAACTGTTCTTCGCTGGGCGGCGTTTGAGCCCTAGACACAGGTGTTTTTGCTGCAGGCGTTTTTGCTTGCGACGGCAGAGCATCACTCCAGACCACAGCCGCCAGTGACAATGCCGATACAAACATGAAAGCTGAATGTGCGTTTTGCATCTTCGAACCAGGTCCCCGCTGCCAGAGAATTAGATGTTAATATTAGTCTTTATGAGAAATTCAATCTACTACACATTGACCGCCCTTGTCATGCTGTTTAATTGCTTGACTATTCCCGTTTCGGCCCAGACATCCGAAAGCGTTAAACACAGTGCATCAACAAGTTCTTCGTTTGAAGATTTATCAAAAATGATTTTACAAGGCAAGTACAAAGAAGTGCTTGAATTGAGTCTGACTAAAATTAAAATAGATCCCGAAAATCGTGAAACAACACAATATAAAAGACTGGTTGGAATTTGTTATTGCCAGCTTGGTGAAAGCGCAAAAGCGCAACCCATATTTGAAGCCATTTTAAAACTGGAACCTGAATCTGCCGACGCCATGCTTGATCTTGCCGCGTCGCTTTTTCAACAAGGAAAATATCAAACCGCTTACAAGCTTTGTGCAAAAGCTGCTACTTATTCCAACTGCAAGGCTTATGGAAAATCGATTGCTTATTTGGCAGC
>CAZEQP010000950.1:0-1571 GCA_964514345.1 uncultured Candidatus Obscuribacterales bacterium | reverse complement strand
GCACGACAGTATGGAAGTGGTTTTTTATAACAAAGAAGACTATGTCTCAGAAGGCAGCCACACATCTTTATTTGGGGTCAAAGACGGCAAGATTCTTCTCACTCCGGCATCCAAAAACATTTTGCCTGGAATAACCAAAAAGCAAATCATAGAACTTGCCGTTATGAAAAATATACCGATGCTTGAAAAACGTTTGAAAAAGCAGGAAGTGCTCGAACTGGACGAATTTTTTCTTTCCGGGACACCGGAGGAAATAATCGGAATCGTGCAGGTGGACGACACAATAATTGGAAATGGCAGACCGGGACCGGTAACTAGTGCGCTGTTTGAAGCATTTAGAGAAATTATTTCAAAAAAGACGGGGTAGTTTTTAGGTTAGCCGCCTTATAAGTAAGGTAAGTATTTAAGTAATGAGCGGAGCTGAATTAGAAATAGACTATTCCAAAATGCGCATCGGTGAATTCCTCGGCGCCTTAAATATCGTTTCGCCCAGAAAACTGGAAATGGCTTTGCGTCTTGTGGAGTCTCACAAACTGCCTATAGGAAAATGTCTTGTCGCTCACGGACTTGTAGCAAATGACGAATTGCCTAAGCTACTTGAATTGCACGGACTGTTGCGCAAAGGAAAACTAAGCCTGGATGAGTCGAAAGAAGCTTTCTTGCTAGCCAGGCAGCACGGCTCGACTGTGCGCGAAGTGCTTGTTTCTATGGGGCATGATGCCATCCAGGAAAAACAGAATATCCGCATGGGTGAGCTGTTAGTTTCGGCAGAACTGATTGAACAAAGCGAACTTGAGGCAGCTCTTGATTTACAAAAACTTTGCGGCTTGCCGATAGGCAAAATTCTGGCTATAGATTTAGGCGTTCCTGCTCCCATCATTGATTCTGTGGCAAGATTGCAAAATCAATTGCAGCAAGACGAAATTGAATATGAAGAAGCAGTAGAAACGCTGAAAATGTTGCCTTTGCAAATAATCTCGCAGCGCATTGAAATCAATAATCAAATTGGTTTTCTAGACTTGCTTATATTGGGCAAGATTCTAGATTCAAGAGAAGCTAAAACAGCCACTAATTTTGCCAAGAATAACGAATTGACGATAGACACAGTGCTACAGAGTTTCAGCTGGCTTGATTACAATCTGGTCTCAGCGGTTTCAGGTCTTGCATTGATGCTTGAATTTGGTTATGTCACCGAAGCCGAAGCGATTAAATTTGTTAAAAAAGGAAAAGAAGTACAGGCAAGAGAAGAAGACAGAATCTCTCTTTACCAGTTTTTACTGGCCTGCGGCTTTCTCACTGAAGCTAAAGTGCGCAAGCTCACACGTTTAATGCTTTCCAAACTGGGTGAGCTGGGAACGATAATCTGTTGTGAACTAGACGAGGATACTCCGCAAGAAACAGTCAAAGACGTGATAATGGATGTCTATCTGAAAGACGACTATCTTCGCAAAGTGCTGATTGATTTATACGGTTCTCCTAAGAATCTCATCCACTGCGCTCAGTCGATGGTGAATTTAATCAATTTATATGGCACAGATCAATAACGTATCAAAAGAAGGATTTGAAAAAAT
>CAZEQP010000949.1:0-1574 GCA_964514345.1 uncultured Candidatus Obscuribacterales bacterium | reverse complement strand
TTGGCTAAAAACAAACAGAGCAAATGAAACGAGATGAATGTGTTGGCCAGCTGGTCCACGAATTGTTTCATATGAGTAAACTCGTACATCAAATTTGAGCGCATGGCAGCCAGTAAAACCAGGCAAACAAAAGTGATGACTGAAAGCAGTCCCAGACTTGATTGATTGAAACGAGAAAAGGCTATGATGAAAGTTAAAATGTATATGGACAGAGGCACTATCCAGAACAGTGGAATTGCCGACAGCTCGTTGGTTACATAAGTGGTGATACCCAGCACCAGGCTGGAAGGCAGCATTGAATAAAAAAGCCAGTATAAATAGTCTTTTTTCAAGACCGGCTTTTCGTCCACTGCTTCCACCGGTTGAGAAGATTGAGCATCCTTCTTTGAGCGAAAAGCAAATAATAGAGCGCAGACACTGCTCAAGACGGCATAAATCACATAGATGACTGAGAGCAATTGAGACTGAGATTTTAAACCAATGGCCGGTTCAATAAAAAAAGGATAGCTGAGAAGACCGAGCATGGCGCCGGTATTGCTGGCGGCATAAAGAAAATAAGGGTCGCTTGCTCCGGGTCCGTTGCTTTTCGAATACCATTTTTGTAAAAGTGGTGCAGTTGTGGACAGAGCGAAAAAAACTCCCCCAATCAAAACGGCAAGGGTGAAAAATAGCCAGAGATAGGGATGTTGTTCCAGTGAGAGTTTGGTTGGAGCCGTTATCGGCAGCGTGACTACTGGCATCCAGAGAACAGCCAGATGGATTGCCGCCTGTATTTTGGCCTGAATTTTCAGGTTGATAAGGTGGGCATAAAGATAACCGGCTAAAAGCACGCATTGATAAAAAACGACACAAGTATTCCAAACACTGCTTGTGCCGCCCAGAAGCGGAAGAAGCATTTTGGCCACCAGTGGCTCGATGATGAACATGAGAGCAGCAGAAAGAAAAATGCTGAGTGCAAACACAAGAACAATCAGCGCAGAAGAAATCAGGTTTAGTACTTTGCTAATGGCGTTTACTCCAGCTTAAGAAAACGGATCTTTCAAAGCGCTTAAAAGGTCACAATAATCGTCTGTCCAGAGTTTTGTATTTTTTGATATTGGAATGTCTTTCCAGTGAAAATTGTCTTTCAAATTTTGAATCAGTTTTTCGTCTCTTGAAATAACCACCCAATCTGAAGTGGCTTGTTCTGCCTCATCAAATTTTTTACCTGAGTTGCTGTCGTCGGTCAGAGATACAGCTTTCAGTCCCAGCGATTCTGCTCCCTTTGCCAGTACGTCTCTGGTTTCAAAATAACCATTTGTAATGTGGAATGCCATGGCTCCACCGTCCACCAATTTTTTGTTATAAAGAGCGATGGCTTCTTTAGTCATCAAATGGGTGGGAATGGAGTCGGAGCTGTAGGCGTCAATCACAATCATGCTGAAGTCTTTGTCCTTTTCTTGAGCCATATTCAGCCTGCCGTCACCAACTTGAATATCGACGTCAACGTCTCGTTTTACCGCATCGTAGATGAACGTAAAATAAAATGGATTGGTAGAGACTTCGACCACAGCCGGATTCAATTCAAAAAACAC
>CAZEQP010000948.1:0-1575 GCA_964514345.1 uncultured Candidatus Obscuribacterales bacterium | reverse complement strand
GACAGAACAAAGTTCATATCGCTCCCTGAGACCTCCCAGAGGCTCTAGAAACGATTTATTTAAATTGGTCAGTAAAATTACCTGACCAATTCGGTAATGTCTTTCAAATCCATTGGACGCCCATCAGGAGCGTAGTAACATTTGTCTGGTAGTTCTTCAAGATTAGCTCCAAAATAATGTTTTAGTATGTCTCTAAACACATTCACCGAGCTTATGTCTTGTCTCAGCTCAAATTTGTCCGGGGCAATGACTTTAGTCAAATTGCCGTATCTTTCTTTCATGCATTCTTGTGACTGGTCGTCGAGCAAGTGTGAACCATGGTCGCTCTGGATAATGATTATGCGCTTTGAGTCTGAATTCAATCTGTGCAAATAGTCGCCGATAGCTTGTTCAATGAATTTCACTTGTTCGACATATTTTTCTTTGTCAAATTTTTCTGAAAAGGATAATTCATCAGGCTTTTGCAAGCTGCCGTCCGATTTGAAAATATATGGTCGGTGCGGAACTGTAATATGCAGTAAAACAAATCTGGGCCCTTTCACCTTTTCGATTTGATTTATTGTATTTGAGTCAAGTCCGGCAAGACGTACTTCTGCGGACAGTTTTCCTAAAAAATTGGTGTAAGGCTGTAGCGGTCCCAAGATTGAATTTCGCAATAAAGCAAGATAATAAACATTGCCGAAAGGAAAACCGATATTAATAGCCTCAGGCACCATGTCTGTCGGGCTGAAGCCTGAAATTATGTTGATATAACTGTATCCTAATCGTTTGAGGTACATTTGTACTTTATTGTTTTGAATCAAACGGAAAAGGAGGGCTTGTTCTTTTCCTGCATTTTCCAGATCTTTTTTAAGAAAATCCAGATATTGCATGTTGAGAGCCGAAACCAGAGACAATGAAGTATTTGGATAATTGCTCGTGCTCTTGAGACTGACTTTTCCCTCTCTGGCAAATAAAGATTCATAACCGTATAAATCTTTCAAAGTGTCGCACCGGGCGTATCCATCCAGAATTATATAGAAAATATCCGGTTTTTCAGCTCCCGACTTAATCGTTAGTCGATCCACTTCTTTTTGAAACTCAACCGTTATCGGTTGAAGTATTTTTTCCATTTTGTACTGGTGCGAGCCAAAAATTGCCAGGTTCCACAAAAGCAGAAACAATGACAAGAAATTCAAATTTATTGTCAAAATGGCAAGGTCGCCGTTGATCTTCCAAATACAAAAGAGAAGGCAAACCGATAACGGTATATAAGCAAAAAGTAGTAGCAACTCGCAGAGTCCCGAGGCTGGAATGCCGCCCATGAGCGGTTTTAGAAGAACCAGAAAAGAGTCGAAGCCAAAGAACAAAATCACAGCAAAAGAAGTTAAGGCGCAAGCTTTATTTCTGTGTCTAGTCAGTATTAAAAAGCACAAAAAGAAAAGTCCCGCAAGCAAAAGTGAAAATGCCAGCGGGATCAAATTTTCTTCAGGCAGAAAATAATGCACCAGGTTTGTATAGGCGGACAAAACAGGAAAGACCGCCATTAAGACCGGATGAAAAGGAAATTTGAGTATTATCCTCTACCTGATTTCA
>CAZEQP010000947.1:0-1575 GCA_964514345.1 uncultured Candidatus Obscuribacterales bacterium | reverse complement strand
CGGCTTTTACATGCTGGTTGTCATCAACATTCAATTTAGTAATGGTGCCATTTACACGCGAACTCAATTGATGGATCCTCCCTTGAATAACGGCGTCATCCGTTTCTTCAAAGGCTGTGACATGGTTCCACAATGCGATTCCGCCTGAAATGGCACCGGCTAGAACTACAGAAGCCAAAACCGACACCAGAACTTTTTTCTTCTTTTTAAAAGAAGGGACCAGGTCAGGCACTTGAGGGCATACGTCAAGTTTGTCTTGCACCGGTTGGGGATTAGGTGTCTGCCTTTCAGTTTTCTGGTTATCAGTTTTATGCAAAGTTTCCATAGCGGCCTCCTGAGCGGGCGCTTTTTGTTCTGAGTTCATATTTGTATTATTGACCAAAAATCAAAATCAGTCAAGAATCCGAAAATTAAATCTTGTCAGGTGCCGTTTTTGGGGCTTTTCCTGTTTTTAGTGCATCTCGACTTTAGCTGCCCGCTTGCCTGAGGTCAGCAAAAAGATAAAAGGCACTGTAAGCGCAGTAAAAACGCACAAAATGAAAGCAATGTCGGCAAAAGCCATAGACAGCGCCTGTTTGTCCACCTGGGCGCTGAGCATGGCAAGGGCGTGCGTTTTGGCGTCGGCAAGTGAAAAACCTTTGGACTGAAATAGATTTGTGTATTGTGATAGCCGCGTCATTGCCTCAGTGCTGTAGGGAGTGATTTTTTCCACCAGAATGGCGCGGTGAAAATCTTCCCGTCGCATCAAAATGGTTGTGATCAAAGCAATGCCGACACTGCCACCAAGTGTACGCACCAGGCTCAAAAGTGATGATGCTGTCTGAATATCTTCAGGAGGGCAGTCACCGACTGCGGCTATAGTCAAAGGCATAAACACAAGCACAAGTCCGAATCCGCGAATTAAGCTTGAAACCAGAAAATCATTCCAGCCCCACGCCAATGTGATTGGGGTCAAAAACCAGGACGAAACGGAAAGACATGTGATGCCCACTCCTACCATGATGCGTGCGTCTAATTTTCCAACAAGCGCACCTACAACTGGAAACATCAGTCCGGTAACAATTGAGCTTGGAACCTGGAGCTTGCCTGCATCCAGTGCTGTGTATCCAAGCATTATTTGAGCGAAACTGGGGATGACATAATTCACCCCGAACAAAACAAATCCCACCACGCCCTGGAATAAAAGCCCGATGGCGACTGATTTAAAACGAACTATGCGCAGATTCACAGCCGGATGTTTTGTTCTCAGCTCGTGCCAGAAAAAAACAATTGCACCAATAACAGTGGCTACTGTATTCCATATAATGATATGTGATGAGAACCAGTCTTCATCCTGGCCTTTTTCCAGGACATATTGCAAACAGCCAAGCATGACACTCATGGCTGCGATGCCGAGCCAGTCTATGTGGACTTTGCGCTTACTGCCATCTGCGCGTTGACTTGTGCCCTCGGCGTCTTGAGTCAGATTCTCTGTATCATTTGATTCGTCTTTGTTTTGAATGGCTTTCTCTTTGTCCTTTGGAATAAACATCTGACACAAAATGGTGGCAAAAATTCCAATAGGTATATTTATAA
>CAZEQP010000946.1:0-1578 GCA_964514345.1 uncultured Candidatus Obscuribacterales bacterium | reverse complement strand
CGGCAGAACTTCTGGCTCAACTGGCGCAAATGTCCTCCACTCTGAGCAATCTTTTGACCAGGGTGAAAGATTATCCCTGGCTAAATGAAGTGGCTGTGGAATGGAAGCAGAAAGCTCAATACAAAGAATTTTGTCAGGCAAACCATATGCTGGTTCTGGATCCAGAGTGTGGAGTGGAAGAAATGCTCCTTGATTTGTGCCACCAGCTGTATCATGTGGGAAATTCTTGCCATGAAAGACTGTACGGCGAATCACCCATAGAGCAAAATCAATTTTTCGACCTTATGTTATGGAATGAGACTGCCGCTCTTTTGACCGAAATGAGTTTGCGTCAGGAACTGTCTCTCATTGATTCTCATCCGGTTCAGGTTTTTATAGTTGAAGACAAAAACAAATATTGGCTGGATATAGAACAGTTTCTCTTTGAGAAGGACTTGCAGTCATTGCGCAGCATTTTGGAAAAATCAATGCTGAGAGGCTCTGAAAGTTTGCCGTTCAGTGGAAAAATACAGCACGAATATGAAAGTTATATAAGAACTTTCAAGCAGCGAACTTCAAGATAAGAAAACTACATAGCCGGCGATGTATATCTTGCTTCAACAGGCTCAACCAGCGGCGGATCTGCATAAACCCATAAGTCGCCCGGGCGCCAGTGGAGAGGTTGTTTGCCGCGGAATTTGAACACAAGCAATTGACGAATAATGCGTCTGGCAGAGGGATTGCCCTCTCCGCGCTTGTCATTAGCAAGCCTGGTACGCAATTGAATTGCTTCACGTTTCGTCCAACAAAATGCCGGACCTGGATTTGAGCCCTTGGAACGGCATAAAATAGCAACTTTCCCCGAGGGCTGCGGCCAACCTAAAACGTAATAAGATTCTTCATGCATACCCATTAATAATAGGGCAAAATCAAAAGATGAGAAGCCCTCAACATATAGTTATTTTTCATCCTGCCGCCATAGGTGACGCCATGATGGCTACTCCGGTGGCAATGGTGCTGAAGAAAAAATTTCCGCAGGCAAAGATTACTTATTGGTCACATTCCAGTCTGCGACCGCTTGTTCTGGATATGTGCCCGTATATAGACGAATTTCTGGATTTCAAAAAAACGAATATTTTTGCCCTGTATCTTCAATTTAGAAAAACGAAATGCGATTTATTCATAGACCTTTCCTCATCGCTTAGAGGCACATTCCTGGCTAGATTCGGCATGGTCCCCGCACTCGTTTTGAAAAAACAGAAACCAGGCGATATAGCGTTTGGTCATATAGTCGATAACTTTTTGGATACAGTGAAGGACATTTGTCCGGATATTCCGGAAAAGCTTTTCCCCACTCTGGATGCAGATAAAGTTTTGTCCGCATGCCTGTCACCGGATATGGTGCAAATCTGTGAGACCAAAAACAATTTGCTTGCCATCGTCCCTGGTGTGGGAAAGTTGCGCCCCAATAGAGCCTGGCCGCTCGAGAACTGGATTGAACTGACAAGAGCAGTTTTGAAAGATGGAAAATTCATTCCGGTCTTCGTAGGCGGTCCTGAGGAGAAAGAAATGGGACTGGAGCTGCAAAAAGAATTTCCA
>CAZEQP010000945.1:0-1583 GCA_964514345.1 uncultured Candidatus Obscuribacterales bacterium | reverse complement strand
GGTGAAAAATCAGCCAGAAAGATACTTGAGCAAATCGAAGCAGCAAAAAAACGTCCCATGGCCAATTTGTTCGCCGCCCTGGGCATCCCTCATGTGGGCGTGAATATGGCTTATGACCTGGCCCAATATTTCCCGTCCATTGAAGCTTTGTCGAGCGCGACACCTGAAGAAATCGAAAAAATTGAAGGCGTGGGACCAAATATTTCGCGCTCTGTAAGCGAGTTCTTTAAGCATCCGCAAACAATAAAACTAATTGAAAAATTGAGACAATCGGGAGTCAGTCTGGAAGAAGCGGCAGACAGAGCAGCTTCACTTAAAATTTCTAATACCCTTGAAGGCAAGACTTTTGTCATTACTGGTACACTCCAGGGCATGGACAGGCTCAAAGCGGAAACCGAAATAAAGCAGCGCGGCGGCAAAGCCAGCTCATCGGTGTCTAAGAAAACGACTTATCTTGTGGCAGGAGAAAATGCCGGTTCAAAACTGACTAAGGCTCAAGAACTGGGCGTAACTGTCTTGTCGGAAGATGAATTTATGGAGTTATTAAAAACCGAGTAATTATGCGCTTTTCTCACGAAAATAATCTGGTGTTTTTTATAGTCGTGGCGCTTCTGGCTGCCTGCGCATGCACTTTCCTCATAGTTCTTCCAATCTGGGCCATCCAATCACTTTGGAACCTGGCAACTAACTTTGAATTTGCCTCATTTCTGCCCACAATTAATTTTTGGCAGGCAATTTTGCTTTATTTGGCTCTTGTCCTAATGATTTATGTCTCAGGTTTGGTTAAAATCGAATTGAAGATCAAACGTCTAGATTTAGACTGATTTAGATTCAATAAAACCAGCCGGACATATGCCCCAGAAATTAAAAGCCTTATTTAGCGCCCTCACTTTGCTAATGGTTCTTTGCGCCAGCCAGCCCGAAAGTCTGGCTAAATTCGGACGCAAAGGAAAAAACACCGCCACCCCTGCCGAGAATCATTTCTGGACAGGAACAGAGCGTATGCGCGCCAAAGACTATGACGGCGCTATAGACTCATTTTTGCAGGCTGTGTATTTTGCCCGCAACGGCTTTTATCCTGAAGCACATTACTGGCTGGGAATTTGCTACAAAGAAAAAGGCAAAGACGACAAAGCTATCGCTTCGTTGAAAACAGCAACCGATACTTCTGTAGAGCCACTTCCTGATGCCTGGCTGGCTATGGCAGAAGTACATTTGCGCAACGAACGTTATGAAGAAGCGGAAGAAGCCACCGGTGGTGCCCGCACGGCAAATGCTCCTTATGAAAAGCCATATTATCTTCAAGGCTTGATTGCAGAGAATCAAAAACAATTTCAAGCAGCAGAAGCATATTTCAGCTCAGCTCTGGGTGAAAAGCCCTGGAAATGGACATCGGCATGGATGCATTATGCCGAATGTAAAATGAAACAAAAACACTGGCTTGAAGCTTTGCGCGAATTTCAAGATTTGCTCAAAACAGATCAGCCTTTGAAAAACGAACCACTGGATAGAATCTATAGTGATATAGGTGTGTGCTGTCTCGCAATCGGAGACCATCAAGGGGCGCTGGATAACTGGCACCG
>CAZEQP010000944.1:0-1593 GCA_964514345.1 uncultured Candidatus Obscuribacterales bacterium | reverse complement strand
GGTTGTTTAGCCGCCCACAGATGATCCTTATTGAAAGTAATCAGCCTTTTGAAATAATTCTCGTCCAGAATAACAGGCGGAAAATTATAACGACCGACAAGCTCATACAAATTGCGCGAGGCTATTTGGAAATTATCATGCAATGACTGTTTGATGACAGAAGGCAAATTCAACTCATCGTCTTTTTCAGTGGGCACTATTTCCACTTCAAGCGAGTCGCCCAGATATCCAAGCCATTCACGATTCAACAATGAATTGGACGATACCAGATTCAAAATGCGCGGACGATTTTCATCTTCAAGATAACGCACGAAAAATTTAACAGCGCTGTCTATGGGCAAAAAGCTCAGGGCGCAATCAGGATCAAAATTCAAACGCAATTTAGTCGTTCCAGGCTGAAAAGAATTTTTCAACTGATCGGCACGTTCACACAAGGCTCTAAATAAATGATCAAGACCGCTTGTATGATGATGCAATTCTTTGCCGAAAGAATTTGTCAAAAACGGAAGTCGAATCAAGTGCCAGGAAGATTCGCAGCCGGCTAGTGAGTGCAAGACTTTGTTTTCATACTGCTGGCAAACACCTTCCCAGGAAGTCTTTGGTTTGCGACGATCAAATTCCACTTCTTCAGGAACGAGCCCTGTAGGCTGCACGCCACCAAATATGGAGCTTATGACCATCAGCTGAGTGCCGCGGATTTTATCAATTAAAGTTTTCAATTCTTTTGCAGCCCAGGGAGCGCGCGGAACTCTCGGCTCATCAAAATTAGGTGCAATGCCGGCAAAAATCACCACGTCATATTTTGTTTGTTCGTCAATCTCATTTGGCGCAACAAATTTCAAATTGTCGGACAATGCACGAAGCCTGTCGCGATCCTGCACCAGAGTTTTCAAACATTCATCGATAGCCACCTGAGCGGTGCTTTTCAAGTCCAGGGGTGAAAGGGACATGAGATTGAGCGATGACTTGAACGCCACATGCACGTTCCAGCCTGCTTCAAGCAAAGTCGCCGACAAGGGGGCGCTGAACATTGAGATAGGACCCCAGATATACGCAGTTTTAGCAAGCATGATTTCTACTTCTTGAAAGCCGGAGCTTGTCGTCCGGAAGCGGCAAAGACTGCTGATTTTACCAGATCAAGACTCAATTACAATCGTATTTGCAAAGAGATCTCCCAATCTTCGCCCCTCTTCGTTTTTCATATAAATCCACACTTCAAGAGGCAGCACCACAAAAACATAAATACCGCCCAGAATTGACAGTCCAGTAGTTATCCACCCGCCCCAGACACCTTTAGGAAGAACGAAGAGCATAATCTGAACAAGTTCAGCCACAATGACAGGAAGCAAAATAAATATATTTCGTTTTATGGACTGAATCAGGGTAGGCTTCTCATAAGTGTCGTAGTCGACCACTTCCATACCCATGAACATTTTGCCAAAGCCGCGCCCGGAATTGAAATAGTCCCGAATCAACAACAAGATGCAGGCAAAGAGAACTTGTGAAACGTACCTGGTAGCCATGGGCACAACCAGGTCTATCATGTGCAAGACTGTAGTCAGTATTATGCTGACTACAAAAATGACCACAACG
>CAZEQP010000943.1:0-1608 GCA_964514345.1 uncultured Candidatus Obscuribacterales bacterium | reverse complement strand
GCTGACAAAATGGAAATAGACAGACAGATGATTGTGGATATTTGTGGCTCCGGGGCAGCGGCGTCATGGGCCTTGAATACGCTTGGTCCCCGCATAGCTAAAGGAGATCTGGCTCCCGGCTTCAGGCTGGGGCATATGCTCAAAGACTTGAATCTGGTGAAAGATGCTTGTCAAAATTTGGAACTGCCCGGGGTTGATCTGTCGCTTGAAAAATTCGACAGCGGTATTAAAAATGGTGCTGATATGGATGCCTCCGGAACTCAGTCTATGATTCTGGCTTATGACAAAATGAGTCCTTAAATCAGCACCTTGCAACCCGTTTCAAAGATGGATAGGGCTGTCATTACTGCTATTATTAGCCCAATATTTACCCTTTCAAACTAGACCGGGGAAGCTATATGACAGACTCTGCAGGAAGCCCAGGTACCCCAGACAATGCAGCCGCAAAAAAAGCCAAGTCAGGCGGCGGCGGTATGAATTTCGCCGCCATTGTAGCCATTCTGGCACTGGTAGCCGGTGGAGCCGGATTCGGTTATGGATATTGCCAGACTTTTGTTCCGGTGGAAGGAGGAGCTCTGGGAATGTTTGGTCCAGGATTGAAACACGGATACTTTATTAAATGTCGGGTTGGTGACCGCTCTCCTTACAACGTAACAGTAAATTTGAACGGACATTCTGTTGGAAGTTTTTCCACCGATAAAATTCAAGAAGTTTCAAACTATGTGGTGAAAGACAGAAATAAAATCAAATTCGAGGCAAAACGACTGCCTGACGGAATGTACGACCCCAACCATGCCTGGATTACGGTAGAACTCTATGCCGGCAAGCGCACCAGTGATGGTGGCTTCACCGATGGTCAATCACTGGTTAAATACGAACGCACTCAAAAAGACCAGGGCGACTTCAGAGACGAAATGGACTGGACTACACTGCAATGAAAATACCTAGGTTAGCCGTTTTACTCAACTGCGGTTTGTTTATAGGCACATGCTTTTTTGGCGGTTATGCCGGTGGCTTGAACATGAAAGCGATTCGCCTGAGCGCCGGGGCTGAAGCAAAATTAAATGCCACCGAGTCGACGCCGACAACATCTGGCGAAGCAACTTCGGCGTCATCCAGCACTCCCTCGGCTTCAAGTTCGCAATCAACCACTCCGGCTACTAATACCGTCGCCTCAAGCAGCATGCCCAGCACCGCTTCCACAGCTAGCTCAAGTTCATCCAGTACTGGTAAAAGCGAAATTGCCACAACAGCAGAAAAGTTTTCAGACATTGAAAAAACGGATAGAAGGTTAGTCGCCAGTCTGGTTGCAGCAGCAAACGCCGGTGTGCTTGATGTAAGCAAAGACAATTTGTTCCACCCAAACGACCCGGTTACAAGAGCCGACTTCACCCGCTGGATGGTGCGCACCAAGCAGATTCCGGCTGTCACCGCCGAAACGCAAAGTTACGCCGATATTCCTAAAGACCACAAATATTTTGAAGACATCGAGACTGCCACCTCATCGCAGATGGTACAGGGATATCCCAGAAAAGGCTCAAGCGAAAAGGATTTCAAGCCGGATCAATTTATTACAAGACAAGAATATAAATTTAAAAAAATATTTAT
>CAZEQP010000942.1:0-1608 GCA_964514345.1 uncultured Candidatus Obscuribacterales bacterium | reverse complement strand
TGTCCCGCTGTTTCGCTAACAGAAAGACGTACCGTTCCAATTTTTACACCATCGCCGTTTTTCACCGCCAGATACGGGAACGCTGCGCCGGCCGCTCCTCCAAAGACTATCTGAGCACCGGTTCTTTGCGACAATTCTTTGTGCCCGCTGACAAAATCGGCATGAAGATGTGTCTCGATAATGTATTTAATCAAAAAGCCTTCTCTCATTGCTTCTTCAATGTACTGATCTACGTCACGCTGAGGATCGATGACCGCACATTCTCCGTCTGCGCCCACAAGGTAAGAGCCATGAGCGAGGCATCCCAGATAAAACTGTTTCAAATACATAATGCCTCCAGGTTTCCGATTGATTGCAAAATAACTATATCGCCATTTGGTTATACGGCGAATCAGTCAAAGGGATGATTGTGCAGCTGATTAAGTTGTATGTATACTCGAAAAAACTCCAGGGTATTTAGGCAGTGAAAAAGAAGAAGAATTTATTGACAAGAACGGCTCTGGAAATTGTTGCATCCAGATTCAGAGCACTGTCTGATGCGTCGAGGTTGGAAATCCTGCAAAATCTTTTTGACGGCGAAAAGTCCGTTCAGAAATTATGCCAGATAACCTCGATGAGTCAGGCTAATGTCAGCAAGCATTTGTCCATCCTTGCCAGGCAGGGCATCGTAGAAAAACACAGAAAAGGCTTGTTTGTTTATTACAGAATTTGTGATACCAGTATCTACCAGTTGTGCGATATCGTTTGTGGTGCGGTAGGAAAGCGTTATAAACAGGTGATGCGAGAATTCTCCGAAGAGTAGAAAAATTAGAAGCTTAACTAGCAAATACGCGGCAGTTGTTCGCCTGAAAGCATGTCCAAATTGCGCGAACTGCCGATTCTGGTTTTAAGTTCTACTCGTCCTGGATTTCCTGCTTTTATTTTACCTATGATACAGGCGTCCTTGCTCACATCATATTTATGCAATATGTCTAAAACAGCATTGCCAGATTTTTCAGGTATAAAGACTACGAATCGTCCCTCACAAGCGACAAACAAGGGATCAAGTCCCAGTATTTCACAGGCGCCATAGACTTGAGGACAAACCGGAATTAAGGACTCGTCAATCTCAATAGATACTATCGACGCTTCGGCAATTTCTTTTAAACAAGTGGCAAGTCCGCCTCTGGTTATATCGCGCAGGCAGTGTATTTCAATTTGAGTTTGCATCAATTCATGCACGACATCATTGAGGGGAGCACTGTCGCTTTCAAGATTTGATTCAAGTTCAAAATTATTGCGGGCGCACATTATTGCCATGCCGTGACGTCCCAGATCCCCGCTTGTTATGACCAGATCATCAGGCTTAGCACATTGAGCCCCGGGCGGCTCGTCATTATATAACCTGCCTACGCCTGTTGTGTTAATAAAGAGCTTATCGCATGCCCCTCTTTCCACTACTTTGGTATCACCGGCGATTATTTGTATTTTTGCTTCTTTTGCCGATTCGGCGATTGATTTAACTATTTCTTTCAACTGAGCGATGGCAAGCCCTTCTTCAATGATGAAAGAGACTGTCATATACAAAGGCTCGGCACCGCGCATAGAAAGGTCGTTAACAGTTCCGTG
>CAZEQP010000941.1:0-1613 GCA_964514345.1 uncultured Candidatus Obscuribacterales bacterium | reverse complement strand
TCTTACGATAAAGAATTGGGAAGATCCCCAGTTCTGAACCATAGCTTTTTATATATGTTTATAGAGGCTCGGCTGAATGCGCGCGGAAACAAATACCTCCAATGATGGACTTTGACGCAAATCCACAACAAGAAAGAAGACAGGACGTCGCCCCCCAGACGCTCAATTCAGGCTTTGAACAAACTGCTAATTTGTTTCGCCAGGAATACCTGGACCAGAATCTGGACCAGAGTCAGCCCCAGTTCCGCACCGCCGGCATTTCTCAGCACCTGGATAGAACCGCCTCATTGCTGAGCGCCAACACCACCGAGTTCAACCCGTTTGAGTACAGACCGGCAGGTCCGCAGCAGGCTCACCTCATGAGACAACACCAGCCCTTCACGCCGGGAAGCTGGGATTACAGTCGCGAGCCGCAATTCCGCATGCAAACAGCCTCTTTGCATTCTCAGCCATACAGATTCCAGCAGCCTGATCAGATGCACAGACAATTCAGGCCGCTTCAGGAGCCTGATGAGCCAGGCGATCAGAATTATCCTGCGGATAATTCTCAATACCAGGATTTCATTCCGCAAAGACGAGATACAACGGAAAATACTGTACGAAGAACCAATCAAGCCGAACAGTCGGTCCGCCTGAGACTGAATAGCGGCTCCGGTCAAAGAACCACTTCTGATGCGGTTGTTTTCACACCTCAAGGATTCGACCGCAATCAAAACTATGATGTTGTAGTATTCTTCCACGGGCACAGATCCACAGCCGAAAGCAGTGTACGCGAGTTCCAGCTGCTGGAGCAAATGCGCAGAGGTCATCCTCAGACTGTGCTCTTAGTGCTTGAGTGGCAGGCTTCACCGGGTGCCAGTAACGGCAACGCCGGAAGATTGAATCAGCAAGGCGTGATGACCAATATGGTCAGAGAAGCACTTCAAAATTCTCAATTGACTGCTCGCGGATTTGAGGGCATGGATGCCATGCACATTTTCTCACACTCTGCCGGATACACACCGACAGGTATTGCGCTCAATAAAAATCCGGAACTGAGAAACAAAGTCGCAAGTGTCACCATGCTCGACTCGCTCTACTCAGACACCGTCGGCAGCTGGGTTCAGGACAACTTGCAAGAGATAGCCAACGGAAATAAATTCTTCCGCAACATCTACGGTCCCAGCACCGCCGCTCAGAGTCGCGCTCAATTTATGCGACTGCAATCTACCATGAGCCGAATAGGCAGACCAGACGCCATTCAGACCGCTAACAGCGCAAATTTCAGAGACATTCCCGCCGGTATCATATTTAGAAACACAAACGCCTCGCACGCTCTTGTGCCTAATCGTTATATAGCACCCAGTATGGAACAAATAGATGTTTGATACTCTATAGGGATGAAACTTGTCCGAGAGATTTTAAACGACCTCACAGCCGTCTTTTCACTCAAGCAGTGGAAAGAAACTTTTGCTTGCGTAAAATCAATCAATAAAAAGAGTTTTGCCAAAACTTTGAAATTATTGCTCCCGCAATTTTTGCTTTACTACGTTTTGTTTTCTCCGGCAGTTGCCGTACCTTTATATGATTCACTTTTGTTTCATCCGACACGCATTGGTCCTTACGGAGCCCAT
>CAZEQP010000940.1:0-1614 GCA_964514345.1 uncultured Candidatus Obscuribacterales bacterium | reverse complement strand
TAGATCAGTCTGACGGCACAGAAATGCAGGTATTTGCAGAATGTCGAGCACGGCTCCGGCCTGGGCGCAGTGGGACAATTCATGCACGTCGCTCAAAAGCTCGACGCCGAGTTCTTTTTTTACATCAGCCAGCATAGCCAGTCCTTTTTCTATTCCGGGACCGCGAAAGCCGTTGATTGAAGTGCGGTTGGCTTTATCGTAAGAAGATTTGAAAACCAGAGAAAACCCTAACTTCTTGGAGAGTTTTACCAGTTCACGGGCGGTATTTATGGTTGTGTCCCAGCTTTCAATGACACACGGACCGGCAATAATGAAAAAGGGTTTTCCTCTGCCGACGCTTAAGGATCCGACTCTAACGTCCATTTTTTCTTCCTCGAAAAGCATATTAGGTATAAGTTATCACAACTTTTAAAGCCTAAATTATGCAAACCTCATTTATGGCGATGCGTCTATCCTATCTAGAACCCATATTGCGCACCAGTTTGTAGACTGTGTGTCCGGAGCGCTGGCTGACCGGCATGACTATGCCCTTTTTAATTGCTTCAGCCAGTACCGGACGAAGCTGCTTAATCCTTTTCTGTTTTCTGATGCCGCCTGCCATTTCAGGCAAAGTCATACCAAGAGGATTCTTTTCCAGCAGCTTTACTACCTTGTTTTCTTCAGCCTTTGCGCTTTCGGAAACTATTTTGGCTTTGGCTTTTTGCAGCTTTTCTTCCAATTCGGCGGCAGAGAGCTGGTTTTCGACCAGTTCCTCTTCGTCGTCGTCTTCTTCTTGAATATTTGGCGGTTCCGGAACGTTGGCAATCATGCCCTAAGGATACCGCATAAATTCTCAAGAATAGTAAAAGATAGTAGTCATAACCTTCCAATCAAAATATATAGTTGCTATATTCCGACAAGCGCATCTGAGTGCGTGTTCTGTTCTGTTCACAAGAGGTATAGTCAGTGAGCATTGGTTCTTTTGTCTTCATGCTCCACAGCCATCTGCCGTATTACCGCAAAGCCGGGATGTGGCCGTTTGGTGAAGAAAGTGTTTATGAGTGCATGGGAGAAACCTATATCCCTCTTCTGAACATGATTGCCGAACTCTATGAGGAAGGAACACCTTGCAATCTGACAGTCGGTATTACGCCCGTTCTGGCCGAGCAATTAAGCGACGAACATTTCAAAGCTGGTTTTCTGAAATATCTGGATTTGCGACTAACGGCAGCTGAAGCGGACGAACAACGCTTTTCATTGCGTGGCGCCGCTCCCAATCCGGAATATTTGCGCCTGGCCAAATTTTATGTCAACTGGTTCAGAAGCACACGCGATTCATTTGTAAATCGCTGGAAACAGGACCTCATCGGTGGATTCAAACGCTATCAAGAACTGGGCGCCATCGAAATAACCACTTCAGCCGCTACGCATTGTTTTTCGCCGCTCCTTGATAAAGATTCTTCGCTGCAAGCACAATTTCGTTCCGGCGCCGATAACTATGAAAAACATTTCGGACGCAGAGCAAAAGGTGTCTGGTTGCCGGAATGTGCCTATCGTCCGGCTGAGAACAACAGACCCAGCATTGATAAATGGCTGCATGATGCCGGTCTGGGCTTCTTTTTCACCGAATCGGCA
>CAZEQP010000939.1:0-1617 GCA_964514345.1 uncultured Candidatus Obscuribacterales bacterium | reverse complement strand
CCGGTCAACTTGTTCGAATTTGCCGGACGAATTTAAAAATGTTTTGAGAGCTCCGTAGGCTTGTTCTGATTCTTTGTTTTTCCAGGGGGCGCCGTGGTCGCCTTCTTTCACCAGGTAATAGTGGAAATACATCGCCTTTTCCGGCTCGAATTCGTATGAGTCGCCGACTATCGACCAGATTCGCGATGTGGTTGCTCTCACCGGGCTCACCTGCTCTTTTGTGACCAGATCAAAAGTCTGGGCATTCAAATTGGTTTTGTTTGCCATCACATTCAAATAAACCGGGGCATTGCCGTCGCGCTGTTTAATGTGATTCAGAGCCCAGTCATAACCCCAGTCATTTGGAGGGAATGGATTTTCTTTGGTGCCGTCACGGCTATAAATGGATGTTTCAAGTTTGACCCCCATCATTTGAGAAAGCACTGTGAGTGGTGCCAGTGAAATCGGGTATGGCGTGAAATTGTAGGAAATGTACTGAAAGACGAAAGTCAGGCAAACGGCTATGCCACCGATTTTTAGGGGCATCTTCTTATTTGAGATAAAAGAAGCTAGCACAGCTCCGCTTACTGTGGCAGCAATAATTAAACTGGGAAGTATATATCTTTCGAGCGGATAGACATAATTGCACATTAGAAGAAAGCCGAGCAGAGCCGATGCCCAGATCGGGGCCAATTGTAAATGTATTTTTTTGCCGGCAGCAAAAATTGAGCCGAGAAAAAAAATGCAACCAAGCGGAGAAAGAGTGAAATAGTAAGACTTCAGATAATAGAGCATGCTCTGCCAGGGTGTGAGCTTTTGTCCGGCTGAAACAAGATTGGTTTGCGCATAATCATTTATTGCTTTCATCGACTTGTAATTCAAAACCAGCCAGGGGGCGCCGACTGCTGCAGTACTGAAAGCAAGCAGCAAGATTTGTCCGACAAGTTTTTTTCTGTTTTCATTGCGCAAAGCAGCGACAAAATAAAAAAGACCGGTGCCGAAAAGAAAGGCGGCAACGATTTGTTTTGTCAAACAGCAATAGCCAATCAAGACTCCGCAAAGCACGGCATTGAGCCATTTTGGATAACGCCACCAGAAGGTCAAAAGAAAAATACCGAAAGCACTTGAAGATAACGCCGGAAAATCAAGCATGAAAATGTGATTTAAGGACGATGTTTCAGGATAGGCATTAATTAGAAGTGCCGAAGTTAGCGCAGCTAATAGAGGCAGGTGTAAAAGTCGGCTAGTGAAGAAGACTGACGCGGTTAACAGGAACGTGAAATAGACATGCACGAGCACGTCCCAGTGGCGTCCGGCGCCCAGAACCGTTTTCACCAGACCGGTGATTATATACACGGTAGGTGGATAAAATGTGTTGACTGTAAGTGACTTCACAAGCCAATCTGCGCGCCAGGGGCGAGGATGGCTGAACAATTCGCGATAGCCAAGTCCGTTTAATATGTGTCCGGCTTCGTCCATCATAGGGATATGATTATCGAAGCAGTACCACAGTCCCATTATGCAAGCCATGCCGAACGCCAGTGAAAGCCCGCACAAAATGTCTTTCTTGGAAAGAGCTTGCGGTGCGCTTGCTTCGTCGACGGATGGAGAGGTGGTCGTCTGATTCATTTTCTAAAG
>CAZEQP010000938.1:0-1620 GCA_964514345.1 uncultured Candidatus Obscuribacterales bacterium | reverse complement strand
CGGTGCCCGCTCGATCAAACTGCGGGCGTCGTCCACACTGTTGTTTGAGGCGGCGTCGATTTCAAAAACTGAAGGTGAAGATGAGGAAGCAATTTCAATACAAGACGGGCAGGCAAGGCATGGATCCACTGTAGGACCTTTGTCGCAATTAAGACTCTTGGCAAGAATTCTTGCGCTTGAAGTCTTTCCGGTGCCTCTGGGACCGGTGAATAAGTAAGCGTGAGTGGTTCTTGCGTTTGTGAGAGCGTTGCTCAGAGTCCTCACGACAGAATCCTGCCCGACAAGCTCTTTGAGAGTTTGAGGTCTGTACTTCAGATAAAGCGGCTGGTATTTGGTCACCGACATGACCTATATTCTACTCTACAAGAACTTAAATAACAGAACGCTCGTTACGACAGGAGAAGTACCGCTTTCGCCCCTGACCAGCTGGAAGCTCACCTGGCTGACAGGATATACGTAATTTTTTATCATTTTGCGATCGCCTCCGCCGTCTTTAGGTTGAGGCTCTTCCAGTACAAATGCCGGTTCGCCGAAACGATTTTTCATAACTGCCATAGTGTCGGCCAGTTTCACGCTTACCGCCTCAGGAATATATTTATCGTCAAAGATGCGTAGAGCCTCCACTTGATTGGCTCTTGAAAAAATCTGCAAAGTGGTTTTTTCACCCGATCCGCCTGATGCCGGCTCAACCAGAGACCAGACAAGCCATTCTTTATATTTGTAGCTTTTGAACTTGCTCTTGTCTGTTCCGTACTGCGACTTCAAATAATTGGAAACTTCGTTGTTTGAAGCTCCCAGTTGCAATCCGGCAATACCGAAAATCATGCTGGGCGGGTTATAGGCTACAAATTTGTCAGCCAGGTCTTTACTGCCTCTTTTTTCTTCATCCTCACGAATGTGTTTGTAATATGCAGGCTGGTCAAGTTTTACTATCTGCTTGGATCGGTTCAGTTTGGCGCCTGTCAGTCCACTGCTATTGCCAACACCGGCTCCACCCGAGTAGGCGCTGTCATCGGCGTCTTGCGACATGCGGCTCATCTGTTCTGCCTGTGCTTCCTTTATAGCGCCCACAATGGTTTTCATGGCCGCTGCTTCGTTTTTTGTCTGAGTGGCTGCACCATATTCAGTGATGCGTGGTGAATTGGAAACGGCTATTCCCTTGGGCGCCGGAGCCTGCTCATATGAATTGGCGGCTCTGTCAAGTTCGTCGATTGTTTTGCTGAGCTGATACATTTTGTGAGCGCTGGCAAGCAAATTGTCCGGTTTGGCTTTGCTGACAGCTTTGCCCATCGACACCTGAGATTGACTGGCACTCTGTCTGCGCATTTGAGGTCGAATGGCAAGAGCTGGATCTGTGAGATTCTGACCGAAGATTTGATTCGAAACAGCTTCGGCTTGTGGCTGCGGCGGAGCATAATTGGAAGCCGATTGTTGCTGCATAGCCAGAGCGGGGACATTTCCAATTCTTTGCAAAATGCCTATAAGAAGTTTCACCCCCGATTCAGGCGAGGCGCCAACTGCAGGAACCCGCACAGAAATCGATTTTTTTATCGCAGGAGATTTTTTATTTGATTTTTCTTGAGCGGAAGCCGACCAGTAATTTTTTGATCCAAGCGCGAC
>CAZEQP010000937.1:0-1625 GCA_964514345.1 uncultured Candidatus Obscuribacterales bacterium | reverse complement strand
GATTTGGCACACACAGATAGACCCAGAAGGTCGTCTACCCACCACTCGTCTTCATCCAGCTTGGCAAGCTGACTTTTTTGAGTGTAGACCGACAGACCTATCAGTTTTTCAGCGTCGTTTCTTGAATCACATTCGGCAAATTTGACAAAAAACATTTTGCGGTCGAATTCGATACTTTTTATAGTTTGTGTTTTGCTCTCGCTCTTTTTTTCATTCTCAAGAAGTACTGATTTTAGTTTTAGATAAATACCTGGATTATTGGAGCTGGGGCGAATTTTGATTTGCCCTTTCACTCCATGTGCACCAACGATTTTTCCCACCGGAAAATCGTAGATTTTCGTATTTTCTTTTTCACTCATAATTCATAAACGAACTGAGGTGAATCTTCTTTCCATCTTTTAAAAAGTGAATTATCAAATTCAAGTTGATCCAGCACCCGTCCCACCACAAAATCAATTTGATCCATGACTGTGCGCGGTCTGTGATAAAAACCCGGCGAAGCGCAAGACACTATGGCACCGGCTTCGCTCAAAGCCAGCATATTCTTCAACTGAATCTGTCCAAAAGGCATTTCACGAACCACTACAATCAAAGGACGTCTTTCTTTTAAGCAGACGCTGGCGGCTCGATGCACGAGGTTCTCGGACAAACCGTGGGCAAGCGCACCAAGAGTGCCTGAACTGCACGGTAAGATCACCATGCCCTTGGTTTTGTAAGAGCCACTGGATATAGTGGCACCATAATCAAACAGATCATGCAGCTTGACACTCTGACAATTTTTGTTTATGTCCAGAAATTTAAAAATGAACTCAAGAACATTTTTGCCCTCGTCCACTTTCAAATCGTGCTCTTCCTGCATAACTCTCACGGCCGCTTTTGACAAAACCAGCTCTACAGGCTGATTGACACTGACAAGATATTGCAACATTCTCAAGCCGTAAATAGCTCCGCTTGCTCCGGTTATGGCAAGCACAATAGGCAACTCTTTTGTTTTCTTTTCGCTCATTCGCTAAAAGTCGTCTCCGCCGCCGCCTCTTTGTTGCTGACCGCCACCGGCGTTAGGATTCTCTCCACCACCACCACCGCCGCCACCACCGGCATTGGGATTCGGTCCCACTTGATAGCCATCACCGGCGGTTATAGGTGGTTCGTATTTATCGTTGAAAGAATTTCTGGGAGTGCGCAAGAAACGCGGAAGGTGCCCTTCGGGATCCGGTGCCGCCTGCTGGCGCGGCGGAGCTTGAGCTGCTTGATTTTCATTAGTTTGTTGATTTGGATTATAAGGTTGATTGGGATTGTATCCGCCCTGATTTACATTCATTGGCGCACCGGAGTTTCCAGTTGGAACAGGAAAACCGCTGTTGTCCTGAAAACTGTTTTGCGGGGCTCCGCCGCCTGAGTTGCCGCTCGATACCGGCTTGAAACGCCGGAAGTTGCGATCACGATTGTCTTCTGCAGGCTCAGGCATCATCATTGAATAATCAATCGACATTTTTCCCTGACCGGGAGACACTGATACTTTCTAAGGTGAATCAGGTCGAACACCCGAAGGAGTGCCTTCTTTTCTGTATATGTCCTGCTTGATTCGCACCAGTGAGCGGTATACAGGACGTCCCATGCGGCTT
>CAZEQP010000936.1:0-1626 GCA_964514345.1 uncultured Candidatus Obscuribacterales bacterium | reverse complement strand
GAGTATGTAGCCCGAAACAAACCGGACACTCTGGCTGAATATTTCTGGCTGGCAAGCGAATTTAAACCGCTTACACTTCCACTTATAGGCTGGATGGTGAAAGAAGGCGAGCCCAAATCAATTTTGCTTTGCATACACGGACTTGGATTGAACAATACTTCTTTTGCCGGATTCGGCAAAGAAATGAGCAAACGTGGCTACAGCGTTTATGCCATGGACGTGCGCGGATTCGGCTCCTGGCAGTCGGTACCCGGTGAAGAAGATGTCGGCTTCAAAGCCGCAGTCACCGATATTGGTGCTGTTATCGATCATTTAAAAGTGAAACATCCCAATTCCCCGGTATTTCTGCTAGGCGAATCAATGGGCGGCGGCATAGCCTTGCGGACTGCTGCCGAGATTGGTGACAACATGCAGGGAGTCATAGCCTCTGTTCCATCAGCCGAACGCTTCCAGGCAAGACGCTTTGGCCTTACTGTGGCAGCACATTTTCTGGATGGTCCCAATCGTCCTTTCAATATTGGGGGCACAGTATCTGAGCGTGCCACCACAAATGAAGAAATCTTGAAAGAATGGTCGTCAAATTCAAAAGCCAAAATGAAAATGTCTCCCAAAGAGCTAATAAAATTTGCCGTGTTCATGCGCACCACATTGCACCATTGCAAAAAAATAGACAAGACACCCGCTCTGATAGTGCAGGGACTGAAAGATCGTCTGGTAAAACCGGAAGGGACAATGCAAATGTTTGACGCCATCTCTGGCGAAGACAAAACAATGCTCATAGACGGAACAGCTGAACATTTGATTTTTGAAAGCAATGTTCATTCCCCTGTTTTGCTCGACACTCTTTGTTCCTGGCTGGACAAACATGCTGAAAGAAGTAATTAAATTCGGGAGCAAATATTTCCAGTGATTGAAGTAAAAAATTACGAACACATTATTTGTGATGTACAAAAGGGTGTTGGAATTCTAACTCTCAATTCTCCCAAATCGTTAAACTCGCTTTCAGTCGAAATGATCATTGAAATGCGCGACATCATGAAGAAGTGGAAAGAGGATGAAACGGTTTCCTGTCTTTTCGTCCAGGGCGCTGGCGAAAAGGCTTTATGCGCCGGCGGTAATGTAAGAAGCTTATACGATGAGCTATCGGTTCATCCTGAACCGCATAAATTGAACGACGCCTGTCTGCACTTTTTTGTCAATGAATATTCACTCGACTATGAAATGCATCGCTATCCCAAACCGGTTGTAGTCTGGGCAAACGGCATAGTTATGGGCGGTGGCATCGGTTGCACCAATGGCGCCTCACATAAAGTGGTGACCGAACACAGTGTGCTTGCCATGCCTGAAATCACTATCGGTCTTTATCCTGATGTTGGCGCCACTTATTTTTTAAATAAACTTCCACACGGTATTGGTAATTATTTGTGGATGAACGCAAACAGAATAAATTCGGCTGATGCGCTTTATTTGAAAATTGCTGTCTTTTATCTACCCTTTTCTAAGAAAGATGCGTTGCTAAATTCACTCACCAGCACGATCTGGACTAGTTCCAATGAGAAGAACAAAGAACCAACCACTTCAGTTTTAACTGAACTTTGCACAGATAAAAGCAACCTTCATTCTAAA
>CAZEQP010000935.1:0-1626 GCA_964514345.1 uncultured Candidatus Obscuribacterales bacterium | reverse complement strand
CACGTCTTTGGATTCTTTCAATCCGTAGCCTGATTGGGTTCGCACCATTTTGATCGCTTCAATCAGCCGTTTTTTGCGGATTAAATCAATAATCTGGGGGTCCACATTGTCCGGGTCGAAATTACCTGCTGGCACGGGCGCCCCCTGTTTAGAATCAAATTTTATGAGTTCCTGAGTGGTGGATTCTGTGATCCCCACAAAGCGCAAAATCTGATCTCCCTGTTTTTTCAAATCGGGACTTATTTTGTGGACAGATTCACTCAAAGGAAACTGTTCATTTTCAAGCACAAGCACCAGACGGCCGAACACGTTTCCGTTCATTGAATATTTTTCCAGTTTTACTCCCTTAATCTGGTCAAAAGGGATATCTCTTGATTCTGACAAAAAAATGACTCCGGATTTGCATTTTGCTTTCTTTTCTTTTGAATCAAACTCAACCCGTCTGCGCCTCACAGAAAGTATCAAAGGAATAAGTAGAAAAGCAGAAAAGGCTGAAAATGCAAAACGCATTTTCTCCATGTCTATAATCACTAATAAAGACACACAGACTAAAAAAAGCGCCAAGATGGCAAAAAACAGGCGAAATCCTGCACTTGTCACAACCAGCTTGTTTTTCTCTTTTACTAATTTCATATGAGAGTTGCACCCGTTTTTTTATCTTTGTAAGCATGGAGGTCTATAAGATCTAGGGTTTTCCTCCTTTGATTTATTCTTGTAAAAACTCAAAATTAGAAATCAGGAGAAGGGCAACTTTATTAAACGGGCGACAAATACATCCGTTATTGAGGTTTTCTCTATGAAAATATTGTCCCTGGTTATTACTACTGTATTATTGGCCGGAACTTTATCACTGCCTGCAAAGGCTCAGCATGCCAATGCAAAAGGTGGCTTTTATGAGTATGAAAAAGGCAAGCTGCAAAAGCCTAAATGGGGGCATTACAAAGGCGAAATTCAGGTAATTGACGAAAATCCGGATGTGAAATATTTCAATAAGCCTGAGCCGGCTGCACCGATTTATCAAATCGACTTAAGACACCCTGACGCTCGAGGTGGCGGAGGTCTAAATGTCCAGGGCGGTCCTGGCACAGCTACAGGCGGACCTGATGTAATCAGATTGACTCCTAATCGTGATGGAAGATTATTGGCTCCGGCCGGGTACGAATCAAATATGAATTCACTGCCTGCTCCAAACAGAAATCTTGCCCCCGGCGTCACCACAGGCGTGCACGCAAAAATGGACTTGCCAAAATCGACAAAACCGGCTGGTTTCAATTCAAAAAGCGGCAAACATCAGTTATTGAATCAAACTCAGAACAATATTAAACAAACTATTCCTGCCACTTATGACCCTTATGCCAAAAATTCAGCGTCGGGTGCAAGCGCAAACAAAAGTACAGCAGACGTCAAAGGTGAATTGAAAGACAGCCATCGAGGCTCACTTTTAAGGGAAGCTAAAAAACAAAATTAGAATGGAATCAAAAGCAGCAAATATAAGTGCGATTCAAAATATCAATCTTGCACCCGGTGAAACAGTCCTTTTTCAGGGCTCACCGAACACAACTACCGGTCTGTGGCATTGTTATCGCTTCCTTTTCAATCTGACCTGGTTCTTGTATTTGTTGGGTG
>CAZEQP010000934.1:0-1627 GCA_964514345.1 uncultured Candidatus Obscuribacterales bacterium | reverse complement strand
TTTCTGAATTTGAAGGCTAGAATCCCGGCTACAGGCGTGCCTACGCAAACTAAAAAACCTACCAGAAAAATTGCTGTAGTAATCATATTACTTGTCTTATTTACAGACTCGCGAAGTTTCTCCAAATTTACTTCCAGGCGGGTCAAGTGTTGTTCTACTTTCTGAACAGGCTCAGGAAGCTCTTCAACCGGTCCTCGCAAGCCTTGCACACTGACATCAAGCCCATTGAGCGTGGTTTTCATATTAGAAATAACTGAATGCATACTTTTCAATTGATTTCGTGTTTTTTGAATGGCTGCATTGGTTGAAACGACCTCGCGCTTTGTTTTGGACAATTCGACATTGGTCGATACCACCTCGGCCTTAGTGCTCATTAGTTCAGTTTTCGTATTGGACATCACATTTTTAGTATCTTCAATTGCTTGATTGGTATCGTCTAATTTGGAGTTTGTCAGTTTGATTTTCTCAGCCGTAGATACCATATTTTTTTCGATGGACCTCAAATCGTCGTTCACATGTATAAGACGATCATCCATTTTGCGTACGTCTTGCCGCAAATCCAACATCGGCTTTCGTATGCCTGCTATCGGACCTTCCAGACGCATAATTTGTTGCTCAAGTTTTACTATGGTCTCCTGCATTTCCGTTATCGGTCCATAAAACCATCTGAGCGGATTCAATGCAAAACCGCTCCCCTGTTCCACCTCTTTAGGCAGGGGTGCCGCCTTTTTTTCATCAAAGTCTTTTTTCTTAGTAGTTACGCCGGTAGATTCGCTGATTGCGTCTGCAACTTTTTTGTCTAATTCTTCATTGGGCGCAGCGGAACAATCAGGCATAAAAACGCCTGTGATTGAGATTACGGCAAGAATAAAAATATTTCGAATCAAGTCCAATACCTCTTTTACTCGACGGTTCAATTGAAACTTAGCACTGAGCCTTTCTCGTCATGCTCGAAATTTCTTTGCCAGTAAGCCTTTGGTTAGAGTCATAAACCTTTGGATCATCCCCGTAAATAGAAAATAATGCTAAATAACTATTGATGGCCAAAATTCAAATACCCCTTAAGCTCATGACGCCAGCCTTATGGCGCCCGGCAAATTTTATGGTCATTTTTGTGGTGGCATCTGTCTCTATGAGCGGCTGCAACACGCAAAAAGAAAATCATCTTGAAGCGTCTCAATCCACGTCAACTGATATCCCTGTAGAAACCGAACTCGTGCAAAAGCGGGTATTAACCAGTTCTTTGCATGTAGCAGGTCAAATTCATCCGGAGTTTGGCAAAGAAGTGTCATTGACCAATCGTGTGCAGGGGCGCATTGCAAAGATTTTAGTAGCGCCTGGTCACAAAGTAAACAAAGGTCAGACTCTCGCTTTAGTAGACAGTCACTCTATTGGTGCTATTCAGTCTGAACTAATCGAAGCCGAATCCAAGCTTGATATTGCAAAAGCGCATGAAGAACGAGAAAAATTGATTTATAACGAGCAACTCAAACGCCCTGAGGCACTCATTGAAGCTCAAGCTCAATTCGATGAAGCCAAAACGCGAGCAAAACTTGCCCAAAGAAATCTGGAGCGATTCGAGCAGCTCACCAGGGAAAAAATCGCTGCCACCAAAGATCTTTATGCT
>CAZEQP010000933.1:0-1632 GCA_964514345.1 uncultured Candidatus Obscuribacterales bacterium | reverse complement strand
GGCAGCCTGAGCAAACTTCTATGCTGGGTGTCCGGAAAAAGGGGGGAACCCCACTCCGCCTAATCCGCTTATACCGTTTTTCCCCGCTCCGGCAAATGCCTGGCAGCCGGGACAAGTCATTCCGATGGGCTCGAAAATCAGGACTTTTCCACGCAAGGAAGCTAGAGACACGGGCTTTCCGTCATAATTAGTCAGAGTCAAATTGGGATAGTAATATCCTTCCCGTGGTGGCCAGAAAGTAGGGAAAGCCTGTTTGGTGGAAGCCTGTTTGGTGCCTGTGGGTGATTCTTCGGCATTTGTCGGTGCAAAAACAGCAGTTGTCATAATCAAAGACAATAGTACTGCTGTTTTTGCAATTGAATTGATTGACATTAGGGTGTTATCCTGAGCGACATTATGGAAACAAATATTACTGCAAAACTATACACAAGAGGCGAACTCGAAAAATATACCAGTGTTCGCCTCGGTGAAACTAAACTGGGCGAAAGCATAAAAGTCTCAGGTGCAGATGACACGCTGCCTGTACGCTTGGAAACAGCTCAAAAAGAAGGCTGTCTTTATGCTCTGGTTTTAATTCCGGAAGACATCGGACCGCGCGCCAACCTGGGACGCAGAGGAGCCGACAAAGGACCGTCTGCCTTTTTGCAATATTTTTTAAACATGCAGCAAAATGACTTTTTTGACGCCAGCAAAGTTTTATTGCTGGCAGATATTGAAACACAAGACTTGATGAATGAAGCAAGCTCAGACGACATAGACAATCTGCGCCAGCTTTGCAAAAGACTGGACGAACGCGTGGCTCCGGTTATTGAAGCCGTCGTGGACGCCGGACTGGAACCTGTTGTAATAGGAGGCGGCAATAACAATTCTTTTCCCATTATCGAAGGCGTGGTGAAAGCATTGCGCAAAAGAACAGGCAAAAAAGATCTCAGTCTGGCTGTAGTCAATTGTGATCCGCATGCAGATTTTCGTATTATGGAAGGACGCCATAGCGGTAATCCGTTTACTTATGCCTATGACGCCGGTTATTTGAAAAAATACTGCGTGCTTGGAATGCACGAAAATTACAATTCACTCGATATGCTAAAGCGACTGAATGAGGCAAAGTTTCCTTACTATTTGTGGGAAGATTTCCACATACGCAGAGCAAATACTTTTGATGATTATTTGAAAAAAGCCAGCAAATATTTGCATGACATTTATCCTATCGGGATTGAACTTGATCTTGACTCCATTCAAGACATGCCTTCAAGCGCACGCACTCCATTTGGTATCAGTCCCCAGCATGCAGCCAATTACATTCATTTTATGGCTTCAAGCATCGACACTAAATATTTGCATTTAAGTGAGGCGGCACCTCCCCTTGGCTCTGATGACGGTGAGCGCATAGTGGGCAAAACACTTGCACTGATGGTTGTGACTTATCTAAAAGCCCGCCAGGAATTTAAAGAACGCCGAAACAGCATCACCCGACGCATGGACAAGGCGTAAGAAACAGTTCAAAATCAAGCCTGAAGTCCGGCTCAGAAAGACTGTGCAATTCTACAGTGCCATCAGGCTAGTCCGCCCTTAAGCTCTTAATACAGAGCAGACACGGCGCAACTCGCCAGGGAGGAACACAAAATGCCAGTA
>CAZEQP010000932.1:0-1636 GCA_964514345.1 uncultured Candidatus Obscuribacterales bacterium | reverse complement strand
CCCCTTGCGAAAAACTGTCAACGAAACGATATTTAATTGAAAGGTCAGTACTGGGGAATTCACTCAATATCTCTTGCGGTTCTTTTTTCAATATTTGAGCCAGAGTATTTTCGAAATCATCAAAAATGAGTTTGCCGTTATTGTCTGTTTTTAGCTCTCTTAAAACCAGGTCTATAGCCTTTCTTTCAAGAACGCTCCGGCGTCCAAACTGAGCGGCTCGCTCAGGCGGAACATAATGTCCAATTATCTGATTTGTCCAGAATTTTAATGCCGGTTCAAAGTCATCCGGGTTAGATTCAAAATATTTGAGTATATCGGTGCCTTGCTCCGCCACTCTGTATACAAGCTTCTGCAGCTCAACTCCATTAATAGAGCGACCTGTCCGATACAAGAATCTGCTGACAGGCTCAAGTGCGTGCTGGTGTTTCTCATAAACTTCAGGAAGCACTTCTGCATATTGTTTCAAAATGGCAAGAAATGCTTTGTCGGCAAATATTTGTTCACCCAGATCGGCAAATTTGGCTCCGTGCTGTTCAATTAATAGTCTCTGGTGAGAAGGCGCAGGAATATGGCTAGGAGCCGGGTGAGGACTTAAACCGCTAGCTTTTTGAGAAGTTTGCGCCTGATTGAAATTACGCACATATTGTTGATAGTTGTTTGAATTCACATCGGCAATCATTGTGTCAATACAATTTTGCCAGTATCTGCTCATGTGTGAAAACTTGCGTATAAAGAAGTCAATTTGATCACCATATTGTTTGGTGGGAATATCATAGATTGAAGGAGTGCTTTCAGCTATAACTTCACTCCTGGCACTTCTGAGTGATAACTGCCTTCCGGTTCTGCCCGGATGGCGGCTGACTTTCAGTTTTTGCGCACCATCAAGATAATATTTGAGACGACCGGCATCATCAGCACTCAAATTACGTCTATCTCTGAAATGAGCAATCATGGCTCGTATTGAATTAGAGGCGTTACCGTAGCCCCTATCCAGTACATGACCTATTTCGTGCGCTAATGTGTAAGCCAGAGCAGCCTGGTCTGTTACCAGATGAGATTTTCCATCCGGTCCTGTAAAATTACGCACCACATAAATTGAGTTGTTTACAGGATCATACCAGCCCGGAACATTTTCATAAGTGGTGCCTCTCTGGTAGCCACGCGGTCTTTGCTTAATGGCATCCGCCCCCATGACTTGATGGACATTATCAACAATCACAATCTTGGTGTTGAATTTATTGATCAAGAATAAAAGTTGCGGTGCCAGATATTCATCCAGTTGTCCGAATACCGAAACAACAAAATCTCTCATTGACGGCAAAGTATAAATCAAGTTTCTGTGACTGTACGAACCAGCTCCATCGCTGAAACCACTAATCCCAACTTCAACTAATGACTCGTTCTGACTCCAACGTTCGGTACCTGATGCGGTTTTAACCAGAAGAGCTCCGTCTCTGGGATCTATACTTTGCACTACTCCTTCTGTCGGTGCTTTTCTTTCTTTCAAACCGGAAGTTTGCATCACAACGTCTTCAATCTCGAATTGATTTTCTGAGACTTTAGACGGCTTTTCGCCTTCATGTAATCTCAATGTAATCTCGAGTCCGTCCTGGCCTACTCGTATGCGGTCGGCGTC
>CAZEQP010000931.1:0-1636 GCA_964514345.1 uncultured Candidatus Obscuribacterales bacterium | reverse complement strand
AGTCTGGGCGCCGTTTGATCAATACACACTATTGGAACGCGCATCAAGACGAATGGGCACTTGGAAAGAATACGACGAGTTCAGCGAATTGCGCATTTTCAACAAATGGCACAAATTTTGGGAGAGGGCATCGGGCTTTGGACCATAACTCTAAAACCAGCGTTGACCACATTGCTATTGCGGTAAAAAATCTGGATGAAGCGCTGGCATTTTATAAATCCGCACTGGGACTGCCTGAAATCACCATCGAAGTAGTGGCTGAACAAGGTGTGAAAGTTGCCAAACTTGATATCGGCAACACTCATATCGAACTGCTGGAGCCTCTTGGACCCGATACTCCGGTGGGAAAATTTCTCGCTTCCAAGGGTCCGGGACTGCATCACATCTGCGTAAAGGTTGATGACATTAATTCAGAGCTGGCCCACATGAAGTCGCAGGGCATCAAGCTTATTGATGAATCTCCCAAGATTGGCGCAGGCGGCGCTCAAATTGCCTTCGTTCATCCCAAAAGCACTGGTGGAGTGCTCCTCGAGCTTTCGCAACCATGCGCTGAGTAAAACCGATTTCTCTTGGCGCTCTTGAATCCAAGACCAGTTAACTGCTAAATTATCTCGCTAAGATATGCAAATTATCTACTTTGAAGCTTCCAGCCCGATTCCGGCTTGTAGGCTTCAAAAAAAGCACTGTTGTTTTCAAGCACCGACGGAGGCTAAAAAGGGACACCATGCCAGTTATGACTGAATTATCCAAAATTGAAAAAGCACTGGGAGATAAAGCCTCCTACTACCTGAGCCACAAATCCAAGGGCATCGACAAAGAGATGCTTCATTTACCCGGTCCTGATTTTGTAGATCGCATCTGCTCAATTACAGACCGCAACCCGCAAGTTCTGAAAAGTCTGCAATCACTGTTTAGTCATGGTCGTTTGGGCGGCACAGGCTATCTTTCAATTTTGCCTGTAGACCAGGGTATTGAACATTCCGGCGGCGGCTCTTTCGCTAAAAACCCAATTTATTTTGACGGCGAAAACATTGTGAAACTGGCTATTGAAGGCGGTTGCAACGCTGTCGCCACCACATTTGGTGTACTCGGTTCGGTCTCCCGCAAATACGCCCACAAAATTCCATTCATTGTGAAAATCAATCACAATGAGTTTCTCAGATTCCCCAATCAGTACGATCAAATTATGTTCGGTTCTGTGGAACAAGCTTTCGAACTGGGAGCAACTGCTGTCGGAGCCACAATTTATTTCGGATCTGAAGAATCAACCAGACAGATTCAAGAAGTTTCACAAGCATTCCACCACGCTCACGAACTGGGCATGGCCACAATCTTGTGGTGCTACTTGCGTAACTCCAGCTACAAAAAAGACGGTGTCGACTATCATGCCGCTGCCGACTTGACCGCTCAAGCAAATCACCTGGGCGTCACCATCGAAGCGGACATCATCAAACAAAAATTGCCGGAAAACAATGGCGGATACACCGCCCTCAATTTCGGCAAAACCGATTCCAAAGTTTATTCTGAACTGACTACCGATCACCCGATCGACATGACCAGATATCAGTTGGCAAACTGCTACATGGGTCGAGCCGGTCTTATCAATTCTGGCGGACCGTCAGGCTCAAACGACCTG
>CAZEQP010000930.1:0-1640 GCA_964514345.1 uncultured Candidatus Obscuribacterales bacterium | reverse complement strand
AGGAATGCCTGGCTTGATGAAACGAGCGCGTCCATTATAGACAGAGTAGCAGAGAGTACATTCTGGAGCGATTACTATTTCATTAGTTTCGTTGATAAACCCGAACTTTCCATCTTTTTTGACTAAGGCTAATCCACCTGAAAAATCTCCGGCCAGTTCATATTTGGGTTTTATTTTCATATCTCCATGTTTGTCAATAATTCCCCACTCTTTGCCTACTCTGACTGCGGCTAGCCCCTCACAAAAATCTCGAGCATCATCATATTGCAGTTTGATCACTTCTTGACCAGTTCTGTCAACAAACCCCCACTTGCCCGCATAACTTTGGTTGAATGGTGTTTTAGACGTGACAATTGAATATTCCGGACAATCGGAATAATTTTGAACTGTGCCACCAATAGAGACTGCAGCCATTCCTTCCTTGAATGATTTGCACTCGGTGTATTTAGCATGAACTATGAATTTCCCGCTTTTATCTATGAAACCTGTTTTTGCTGAAGGCTCATCATGCCGCCATTTAGGTCTTTGATAGTGTTCTATGTCTGTTATCTTTCCGGCAAGTTTTTCATCGAACACTACGTCTACAGCGGCAAGCCCTTCTGAAAAAGGTGCTGCTTTTTCAAGTTTGGGTGGAATAACATATTTCCCTGTTTTGTTTATGTAACCATATTTTCCGGTTATATCTTCATTCGCCATAGCAGCCAATCCCTCTGAAAATGAAGAGCAAGAGGGTTCAATGGCGGAACTGAGGGCAGTAGGCATTTCAAAAGAGTGATTGCCGGTTTTATCGATGAAAAACCACTGTCTATCAGGTCCGCTGACTAACGCTATACCTTCTGAAAAACTTAAAGGACGAGGAACTATTTCAACAGGATTACTACCTAGTCTTCGTGCTGGAATCCTAGGATCAAAAACATATTTGCCGGTGTTATCGATAAAGCCCCATTTATCGTCTTTCAAAACTGCAGCCAAGCCCTCTTGAAATGGCAGTGCATTGTCGAATTGTGGATCGATTACGGTTTTGCCTTGTTTATCGATGTAGCCCCAATACAAACCATCTTGAACCGGTGCCAATCCCTCTGAAAATCTGCGTGCTCCGCAAAATTTTGCAGGAATAATGACTTTGCCTTTTTCGTCCAAGAATCCGCAACGAAAATCCTGGGATATTGAGAGCATTTCCAACTTTTCGTTTTCAGAAACGTCAATAGCCGCAGCAGCAAGTCCTTCGCAAAATGAATCTGTGTCAGCAAATTGTGCTGGTATTACCATTTTTCCTTTATTGTTTATGAAACCGTATTTGCCACCAGTTTTGACATACAACAATCCATCTTTAAATTCATATCCGACATGTTGATACTGAGGTGTAACGATGATTTCTCCGTTTCTGTTAATAAATCCCCATTTGCCTTCTCGCGTTTGAACGCCGGCTATGCCATTTGAAAAATAAGTTGTATCTTGCCAGCCACCAAATATAGTTTTGCCTTTTGTATCTACGAATCCGCAATCGTTCAAAGCTTTCCCGGGTGTTTCTTTTCTGACAGTAGCGAATCCTTCATACCAGTCTCTGGTGGCGTTTTTAAAATATTGTCCTCCGAGGATATTTCCGGACTTGTCTATATATCCCTCAATCGTCGGATCCA
>CAZEQP010000929.1:0-1644 GCA_964514345.1 uncultured Candidatus Obscuribacterales bacterium | reverse complement strand
TGCCTACTGAAAGTTAAAGCTTGCTGTCACGATGGGAAGGTTTTCGAATTTTTCTATATTTGGGATCTGAAAAAATCATTAAAAAAAATACGTGACGCAATCGAATTTGAAGGTTCAGATGTTACTTCCAATCGTTTGAAAAACACAAAAAAAATAAATTCACCTCGAACTTCATCCTTAAGTGACTAACGCTCCTCGCTCAACAGGGCTTTGTCCACAGTGACTGTTTACGAATGTAAGCGATCTTGATCACTTTTCTAACAACTGCATTTTGAAAGCCTTACTGGCAGGCACTTTACAGACGCGAAAATTTTGCCATTCTAGGCCGCACAAAAGTACCTCAGCTATCCGGCACCTCAAACCAAACAAACGCCATTGAAGCAGCCGCCGGATCGAGGCGTCCAGTCTAACTCTTCTTGGGACCTATCTCAAATTCAATCTCAAGTTTCACTTCACCTGAAGTCTCAGGCAAGGGCAGATCATTCAAGCGCAACTCGATTCCTTTCATTGAAATCTTATCCGGCTCAGGATCCGCTGAAAGTTTCCATTCAGCCTTTTTACCTGGTGAAAGAGTCATATTCAAAACAATTTTCTGATTCTCTTCGGGATCTCGATCTGTGTAATATCCAAGCACAGTCGCTTCAATCGCCTCAGTCAAGCGACGCAAAAAGACAGGCTCGACACATTCGACAGTTTTCTTCAGATCTCCCACAACCTGAGCACGAACCACTTTCATATTGCCGGCTTCAACTTCAAGTGTCGGCAATAATTCAAGCACTTTCAAACGCAGCTCGCTCACGACCTCAGCCGGCTCGTACCAGTTGACAAGACATTTGCCTTCGCTTGGTGACATTGAGACTGAGCCGTCGACTCCGGTCATCAAAAAGTTACGCAACTTCTCCCACTGTTTTGTTTGCAAAGAAAGAAGAAATCCGTCTTCCAAAACTTGCAAGTTGTTACCTTCCTGCTCCGGAATCACAAGCATAAAACACCCGCTCATAAGCGCTTGTGGACCAGCCTGACTGCCCGGTTTTGAAATTGCCGTCGGACCCTGCGACATGTCTTGCTGCCAGGTCAAAATAGCATCAGCGTCAAAACAAATTTCGCTTGATATCGCAAATGGTGCCTCTGGCGGCAATTGTTTCAAAGTTTCTTTCAACATTTCTTTCATGTCTTTGCGACATTCAAGATGTATTTTGTCTGCCGTTAGTTTCAATTTAAAACCGCGCACATGGAAGAATGGAACTTTAGCTGTGATGCTTTTGAGCATCTCGATTTTTTGTTCTTCAGATATGACCGAGTCGCGATCGCGCACAATCCATGGCGGAGAAGGAAAGTGATTGTATTTAAAACCTTGCAGTGCCACCACTCGCGACAGACCGAATTGTTTTGCCACGTCGGTCTCTTCTTTGGTCAAAAGATTGGAGATGAGATACATGTCCTCTTTTTCAAGACCGTTCAAACCGAATGGATGCTGAAAAGCAATGGAAGTAAAATGAGGCTCAAGAAAACCGGATTCACCAATTTCAAGTATTTCACCCTCATTGGTATAAAGCCCATTTTGAGCCCGATTCCACAGGGTGGCAAAGAGGCTCAACACTATTTGAGGATATCCGTTATCCGGCTCGTCATTTTTCTTTTCCA
>CAZEQP010000928.1:0-1652 GCA_964514345.1 uncultured Candidatus Obscuribacterales bacterium | reverse complement strand
TTTGTTTGCTTGCTTTGCGCGTTCGAACTTTCTTGGTGGACGAGGTGCCGGTCCGGATACAACTTTTCCGGCCTGGGCGATGTCGTACACGCTCAAGTGGCAAGGGCAGGCGAAAACTGGACCATCAGGCTTGTAGTTGTAGCCTTTGGCGCATTCTTCAGGGTCTTTGACGAAATTGAATATGCAACCCAGGTGAGGGCAAATGCGGCTGTATGCCACAATTTCACCATTAGGCAATTTGACTATATAACCCGGGATTGTTCTTACTTCTTTCAATTCCGGATTGTATTCAATATATTTCTGGTTGAACATGAATGGAAGCGCAGTCCACGCTTCTGGAAACATGTCATCAGTAAATTCAGGAATCGGATCTTCAGCCAGTGGCTGGTCCGATTTGCCCAGTATGTCGAGTGGTCCCAGGGTGGGACGCAAGAATCGCAGGAAAGGCGAAAGAAGCAATCCGAATGTCAGTGCAAGCGGAATAGCGGCGACGGTTTTTAACATTGTCCGTCTTTTTATTCCATCATTTGTATTTTGATCAGTCATGGTTTTAGCCCTGCGTGTCTGTTTTAGTGGGTGGCCGGGGTTGAAGACGTAGGTGCGCTGGGGTTGGTGGTGCCGGTTGCAGCTGGTGCTGTTATTGTGGCACTGGCTTTTTCCAGTTCGTAGTCATTAAGTACATGGAAGTTACGTATATACTGTACTAGCTTCCATATATATGGTGGATCGAATTTAACCTTGTTTTTCTTGTCCTCTTTGCCAAGGAAATTCGGCATCCCTTCCCATTTTATTCCGTTTGCGATGTGATCCCAAATTTGCTCGTCTGTTCTGTCGTAGAAACGGTTATATTGGTTAAAGTTTGCCGGTGCCGGCTGCAACACAAGTCCTTTATTAAGAGGACCGTCGCCGGCTCCTCTTGTTCCATGACAGACGGCGCAGTTGGCTCCGAATACTGCTTTCATGTCTCGGGCTTGCTCAGCTGTCAATAAAGGCGCTGCCAGTGAACGGGAATAGAAGACCAGATCCCAGATTTGACGTTTTTGTAATTTGTCAGAATATGCCTGGTGGGTGAAAGATCTTTCCAGTACGTCTTCGTGTGAAGCGTGCTCAGCGTCATGACCCACACCTGAAAGCACAGGTGTTTTGAACACTTTACCTTCGCCGAAAGCAAGTGTGGAGTATTGATGCACCGGTTTTCTGGTGCGCATCAGATCTGCATTGGTCAGATCCATATCGCATTTTCCGGCTACACCTTTGCCATCGGCTCCGTGACATTCGGCACAATTCATTTGTTTGTAATAAACGGCACCGTCGAGGGCTGAAGGGTTTGAGTCGGGCCACAAGACCTTTTGCGCCGTTGTAACTTCACGGTTGGCCAGTTTGTCGGCTTTATCGCCTACTGCCACTTCACCGGTACAAGCGCTTAGACCGACCATAATCGGTATGAGCAAGAGTAATACTTGCTTACTGCTTTTTTTGGATTTTCTTTCCACTCTGGTCATAACTCGCTTTTTTGGTGATGCCTTTACCTTTTAGGTATTGCCTAGTACTTGAAGAACGGGATCCAGGAAACTGCTGCATACATGAATATCAATATGAAGCAGAGAACCAGAAAGGCCTGCGGCGGACCTTCGCGAATTCTGTATTCAGAG
>CAZEQP010000927.1:0-1653 GCA_964514345.1 uncultured Candidatus Obscuribacterales bacterium | reverse complement strand
GTGTTTTCAGTTCCTGTTCGGCAGGTTTTTCCAGCGCGTCGGCTGCAACCGGTTGCAGCGCAAGCAGGATAACAGTCAAAAAGCTCGATAAAATCGCATTTTTCAATTTCATATTTAATAGCCGTTTGATAAATTAAATTCCCAGGGAACTTAAAGCATAACCTTACTTCTTTTTTTGAGCTGACTTGGAACTAGAATACTCTTACAAATATCCATTCCAGTCATCCTACGCAAGTGAGGGGGGCGCGGGCAAACTCCAGCTTGCCACTTGCGAGCTCAATCATACATATCCAAATTTTTTTGAAGGGCGTCTTTTGTATCCACGCCAATCGGCAATGCTCCTTTTCACTCTGTCTCGGGTTGTGAGCTCGCGCTTTTTCATACCGCCCAATATGCTCAAACGGCTCATTTTAGAGCGTGACCCCGTTATCACAAGCGGAGGCAACATGCTTCGCTTTGAAGGATTCAGCGCTTGTTGCAGCGCCTATGCCAGAGTCGATGTGACAGCGGACGGATACGAGGGAAAAGTTACCGGCACAGGCACAACCAATGTTGATTTTAATTCGCCTTTCCGCTCGGCACTAGCCTCTGTCCGTGACGGCGAGCGAGTTTCGTTGTCGGTGGGACCGGATGAGATTTTGATGAAACGTGGATTTGCCCAGCATGTGGAACGAAAAGTGAAACTGCCTTTTCGCTGGATAAAAGGTTTTGTGGAGGTGCAGGCTTATCAATCCAGAATGGAACATCGATTTACGGTTGGAAAAGCGGAAGCGATTAAGTTTTTGCGTTCTCTTCCTGCAGCTACTTCCACGCAAGTGGTATCCTATGTGGTGCCAGCGGGTAAAGGATTGAGACTGAGCCAGACAGACAAAACTGGTTTGAAAATCGGCGGTTTTAATCGTTTGCATTTGCTCAGGGACATTGCTGCATTTGCCGATGAGCTCATTGTTTACGCTCACGCCTCGGGCGATTCTTCAGAGTGGCAATTGCGATGCGGCGGGCTTCTGTTTTCACTTGCATTGACGACAGAACCCTGGCGCGGATTCTCAGGTGAGGGGCAAGTATTGTCGGATCTGGCGGATGCTGAAACCGAAAATATTGCCAGAGTGAAAGCGGCATTGAAATGGCAGTCTGTGGTTGACACAAACGAACTGTCAAAAGCTTGCAACCTCGAAAATGACAAGGTTCGCAAACTTCTGTCGGTCCTCGGCTCAAGAGGTCTGGTGGGATATGACCTGAGCTCGGGTGATTATTTTCATCGCGAACTCCCTTTTGATTTTGAACTGGTAGAGTCGATTCATCCGCGCTTGAAAGCGGCACGTAAATTGATTTTGGATAGTGGTGTCAAAATCAAAACGAAAAAAGACGGTCTAATCGAAGCCTACGTGAAAGGTTCAAGTGTGGACCACACGGTCAAAATTGAATCTGATAAAGATTCTGTGTTTTGTACTTGCCCCTTTCACTCCAAACATCAGAGTCTGCGCGGACCTTGCAAACATATTCTGGCTGTTCGTCTATTTGATAATCCCGAGTTGGAACAGGAATCGGTATGACCAAAGTCTTGCAAGAGTTTGAAAAAATTGTCGAATCAGGCGATCTAAAAGAGCTGGTGGCATTTTTCAAAGATATGCCGGAGACTGAACGCAAGCAGTA
>CAZEQP010000926.1:0-1654 GCA_964514345.1 uncultured Candidatus Obscuribacterales bacterium | reverse complement strand
TTTTCCGCCATAAAGATAGTCAAACTGGAAGACTATCTTTTGTCGGTTCTGCCTTCAGAGATGCCAAGCGCATGGCCGATGGAAGCATTAAAAGCTCAATCGATAGCAGCCCGCTCATATGCTTTAGCCAATTTGAACAAACATGGAAAAGACGGCTACGATTTAGGCTCTGGCACTGAAGACCAGGTATATCGCGGCGTTTTGCAAGAAAAAGAAAGAACGAACACTGCTGTCATTGAAACAACCGGTCTTGTAATGACCCACAATGAAAAGATTGTGCCTGCTTTCTATCATTCATCTAGTGCCGGTTACACCGAATCTCATCCTGCAAGCCCCAAACTGACATATTTGAAGACTATTAACGACTATGGTCATGACTCTCCTCATTCAAACTGGCGCCTTTCCTTTTCACCCGGCCAGCTTCAATCCAGTCTGGGACCCAACGTGGGCAGATTACTTGGTGTAGTTGCCATTGAGCGCAGCGCCTCGCAAAGAGTGAAAACTCTTTTGCTTGTGGGCGATGCGACCAGTTCTCTGGTTTCTGGCGACGCCGTTCGTAAAGCATTGAAACTGCCCAGTACAAATTTTAATGTGATATGCGATAAGCAGTCGCTCAACTATGTTTTTTGCGGTCAGGGCTTCGGTCATGGCATGGGAATGTCCCAGTGGGGCGCTCGTTCGCTGGCTGAGAGCGGCTGGGGCGCAGGCGACATTTTGAACCACTTCTATCAAGATGTGAAAGTCACAAATGCATTAGAATCCGACCAAACCAAGAATTCGGTTCTATAATATCTTTGGTATGGAATTCCTCACTCAGGTTCTATCAGTCCTTTTGATGCTGGCTATTTTAAGTAGCCTCATCATCGTGCACGAATGCGGTCACTTTCTGGTTGCGCGTTTTTTCGGCTTCCAGACACCTGTGTTCGGCTTCGGTTTGCCTTTCGGTCCTTATATAACAGTAGGCAAAGCTTTTGAAACTGAGTTCCGCATCCACGCCTGCCTTTTGGGTGGTTATGTAGCCATTCCCGAACTTGGCGATGAATCCGCCCGCGACATGGAAGCTTATGGAGTAGCCGCCTTACCGGCAGCCGGAATGCATGAAGGCGACGTACTATCAAAAGAAGCCACAGCTGAGCCCACTGCCTCATCTGAGGGAACCGCACCTCACGAGCCGCATATTGTCACAACCGACGTCGAGATCCCAATCGATCCTCCGCACGCACCAAATAAAGACAATCCTTACGGTGTCGAGCTCAAACCTTTCAAAAAATTCCCCATCTGGCAAAGAGCCCTGGTCGCGTTTGCCGGTGTAGGATTCAACATCATTTTTGCTTATTTGATCATGGTCACAATGCTTTTGACTGTGGGAGAACCGGTGCCAGCCACATACGCCGGTGACACATATAAATCAAATCCGATTGCCATGAACGCCGGTATCAAAAAAGGCGACCACATCATAAGCATCGACAATCAGCCCATCAAAACACCTGATGAGATTATTTCCTATCTCACGGCACACAAAAGTCAGCCGGTAGTTTTTAATCTCGAGCGCGAAGGCAAAAAGCTTGATATCAACATGACTCCCAACGCCAACGGCAAAGTGGGTCTGGGACTGGAAGTAAGAACAGCCAAATATGAGCGGGTCGACCGCCCC
>CAZEQP010000925.1:0-1663 GCA_964514345.1 uncultured Candidatus Obscuribacterales bacterium | reverse complement strand
TGCCAATGCATCTGGCGCCCCGTCCTTCTGCGATTTGCATAGCGGCCAGGCCCACCCCGCTTCCGGCCGCATTCACCAGCACAAACTGCCCGCTTTTTAAATCACCCTGTTCCACCATAGCATCATATGCGGTGACAAATGCTTCCGGTACAGCGGCTGCCTGAACGAATGTCATTTTTTCAGGCATGGGTGCTACGGTTCTTTCATGTGCCACCAGATACTCGGCATAAGAGCCACCGCCGACTAGACCGAACACTTTGTCCCCTTTTCTGAAACTTGTCCCATTAGGTTTTTCCACCACTCCGGCATACTCAAGTCCGGGAATATTTTGCGGGCAATCAGCCGGAGCAGGGTATCTGCCCTGACGCTGGATACAATCGGCCCGATTTACTCCGACTGCCTTAACTTTTATGAGTATTTCTCCTTTTGCCGGACTGGGTTTTGCCACCTCAGATAACTCTAAAACATCAGGCAGCCCGGGTTTTGAGATAACGATTGCTTTCATGTCAGACCAGATTCCTTAATACAACATAAGCGAATGAGCTTAACAGATTGTGTTCAAAAACTTGATCCGGTGATAGCGTATGACATCTTGATGTAAATGCGACTTTTTGGCGGGGCGGTTTTTAAAAAAATGACTCAAGAATTTCCTACGACAGTGTCGTACGAGCATCTTCTGGCGGCTTTGAAACAAAAAATTTCTCAAGGCGACATATCAAACGACCATGCCTACACGTCGAAATTGATTTTGGCTCTGCTTTTGCGCTCAAAGCAGACTCAAGGCGCACAGCCGGAGTCTGAATTCATAAAAAGCGGAATTTATACAAAAAAACTGCCCAAGCAAGACCAGCCTTTAGAGAAAAACTAAAGAACTGCTGTTTCTCTGTAAGCACCCCAAACTTCGCGCATGGCGTCGCAAACTTCGCCCATGGTCGCATAAGACTCCACTGTTTCCATCAAGAAGGGGAAACAGTTGTCGCCTTTGCGCATAGCATCTTTGAGGGCGTCAAGACAATTTGCCACCTTTTCATTGTCGCGACGAGCTTTGAGTTCTTGGATGCGTTTGGTCTGTCTTTCTTGATAAACAGAGCCGATTTTGAGAATTTCAATGCTCTGTCCGGGAGCTTCCTCTTTGAATGAATTGAGACCGACAAAATGACGTTCGCCTGACATCAGTTTTTGTTCAAAACGATAAGCCGAGTCAGCGATTTCTTTCATGAAAAAGCCTTTTTCAATTCCGGCGATAACACCGCCAAGCTCGTCAATCTGTTTGAAATAATCTTCCGCCTGGCGCTCCATCTCATCGGTGAGCCATTCTACAAAGTATGAGCCGGCAAGCGGGTCGACTACATTTGCCACACCTGTCTCATGGGCAATTATTTGCTGGGTGCGCAAAGCGATGTGAGCGGCTTTCTGGGTGGGCAGTCCGAGCACTTCATCCATAGAATTGGTGTGTAATGACTGGGTACCGCCCAGCACTCCGGCAAGGGCTTCAATAGCTGTTCTGACAATGTTGTTCTCTGGTTGCGGGGCAGTCAGGCTGCATCCGGCTGTTTGAGTGTGGAAACGCAACTTTAGTGTACGTTCGTTGGTGGAGCCGTATTTGTCGCGCATACGTTTTGCCCAGATGCGGCGGGCGGCCCTGTATTTGGCGATTTCTTCA
>CAZEQP010000924.1:0-1663 GCA_964514345.1 uncultured Candidatus Obscuribacterales bacterium | reverse complement strand
TTGCCTCCGGCTCACGGGTGGAAAATCTGTCGGCTCGCACTCTTGCCGGATCCATCATTTCACTGATTGGTATCATTCTGGTTTTTCACGACCGTATGTCGGTCTCGCCGCAGCACGCGGGAGCTGTGGGTTTACTTGTAGCCAACGCTTTTTTGAATGCCACATCAAATGTTCTGATGAAAAAACATATAAGCAAAACTGACGCTTACGCCCGCAATTTCTGGTTCTTTCTTTCAGCGGCAATTCTGGTCTGGAGCCTGTCTCTAATTGTCGGTCCTTGCACAATTCCCACCCAACCGTTTGAAGGGACTGCTCTGGCGCCTACAATCGCCCTTATACACCTGACTATTCCGGGCACTCTTATTGCATTTACTCTCTTTTTCTATTTGCTCAAACACACCAGCTTGTCCAAAGCCATGACACTGGGCTTCGTTACCCCGGTCATAGCTTTGATTGTCGATGCCTTCTGGGAAAAACAAGCGATTATGAATTTGAACACATTTCTGGGTGTCAGTTGTGTACTGCTGGGTGTGGGGCTGAATATATTCCTGCCCACGTTTAAAACACCCAATCGCAGCACTAATTCGACTTGATCATATCTATATTGTCGTTGCCGACTATCACACCATAAACCTGCATACTCAGCCCTCCAGTTTTGGGATCAGCGTGCGGCTGCTCCGCTTCCAGGTGCTCGACCAGGAATTTCACAGGTGTTCCGGTTTTGGTTTTTTTCTCAAATTGCTCTTTATCGAGCTGCAAATAAGCTTTATTTGAAATGACAAAACTGATGTCATTCTCATTTAAATAAATGCGACACTCCGGACCAGTGGCACCCTCGCCCGACTTGAGAGACTTGAATGTGCCCTCCAGAGAAGTGTAATTGGTATTAAACTCTTCTTCCTCTTTTGCGCTCAAAGGCTTTGCATGCGGCCACTTGAACTTATGCGTTTGACCGCCTGCCTGCACATCCTCAGGTCGAGCCTCGCTCACCACACTTAAATTTGAAGCACAGGAAGACAAAACAAAATTCAGAACGGCTGTGACTACCAAAGTGAGATACATTTTGTGCATAAATCGTCCTTAGCATTGGTCTACATAGTATACCGACCGGAGTGGAAAGACTTTATACTGAACAAATGCTTTCCTGGAAAAAATTATTGGGTCTTTCGCTACTTGGCACCGCCGCTGTCGGTGTCGGCTCTTACGTGAAGGCACGCAAAGAAGCTTTCGAATTTAGAACTGAAACTGTCTCGGTCAAAGTAGAGACAAATGGAAGCGGAAAGGGCAGCAAAGGTAAAAAACTGCGCATATTGCATTTGTCCGACTTGCACATCGCCCGCAACGAATCATCTCGCAAACTGTCATTCCTGCAAGACGTGACCAACGACGAATTTGATTTGGTTTTTCTTACAGGCGATATTTTTGAGCATGACGAGTCCACTCTTTATTCGCATTATCTTTTGTCGCGTAAACCAAGACTGGGTGCTTATGCCATTTTCGGCAATCATGACTATTATCATTATTCTATGACCCAGCGCATTGTCGGACGTATTTTTAAAAAGTTCCGTCACCCGCATGAAAAGAAAATCCGCGACCTGGACAATATGACAGACAGTCTTGAAGGCTGCGGATACAAAGTTTTGCGCAATGAAGCGGTACATTT
>CAZEQP010000923.1:0-1667 GCA_964514345.1 uncultured Candidatus Obscuribacterales bacterium | reverse complement strand
TCAACACGCTGAAATCAAGAGAATGCCCCTCGAAAGAAACGTCTTGCGTGGGCGCCTGGTCTTTGTTGGTCACTTTGGGGTCCTTTGACATGAGTCTATTTAACTGCCTATTTTACGACTCAGACAGTCTCAGTTTCTTGACAAACTATAATTTAGAGTTGGATTAAAAATGGTTAATACCGAACAAGTAGCCGCGAATACTGTGGCAATACCACAATATAGGCACCCAAAAATTTACCACAATGGCAGTAATTCTAGTCCGCAACGACAAATTAGGAAATGGTCACTATACGGTGGTCAAAGAGCTTGGCGTGGGTGGAATGGGTGTGCTTTATCAGTGCCGGGATGAGTTTCTGCAGCGAGACGTGGCTATCAAAATCCTGCGCCCAGAACTTATGGCGGACCCCAAAAATTTGGATGTTTTTAAGGAAGAAGCACGACTTGTTGCTCATCTGGAGCACCCAAATGTAGTCACGATATTTGACATCGGCGAAGAAACAAAAGAGAAAACCCGTTATCACTATCTGGCTATGGAATATTTGCCCGGCGGCAATCTGGCCAATTATGTTCAGCAGTCAAGCTTGCCTCTTGAGCAGGCGCTCAACTGGATGAAACAACTGGCAAACGGCTTGTATTACGCTCATAAAAAAGATGTGGTGCACCAGGACATCAAAGCGGACAACATTTTCATTACGACTGAAGGCGATGTGAAAATCGGCGACTTTGGTCTGGCTCGATTGATGGCAAACAAAATTTATGTCAATCCGACTATAAAAGGCATGGGCACTCCGGCTTATATGTCACCTGAACTTTGTCGCGGTGAGCAGCAAGATTTGCGTTCTGATATTTACAGCATGGGTGTTTTATTTTTTGAGATTCTCACCGGGCAATTGCCATACAGAGCAAACGGCATGGTGGAAATGGCGATGAAACACACAAGCCATCCTATTCCCTCTCCCCGGCAACATAATACACAGATACCACCGGCGGTGGAGAAGATGATTATGAAAATGATGGAAAAAATGCCGGAGGATAGATATCAATCTTTATTCGATGTCATTGGTATCATAGACGATATCGCCTTCCAGCAGCGGGTCATGCGTATGGGCTTTAAAAAAGTTGATACCATTCCACCTCAAACCGCATCACCGGCTAAATCAATGAGCGACAAGAAACAGGAAAGCATACCTGTATTCCAGGCTCCGCCAGTGGCAAAGCCCGGCGAGAAAACGGCAGGAGTGAAAGACCCCAATCGCGAGTCTATAAAATTACCTCAAGAGATAGGGCCTGTTCGCAGACCTTCTATGGAAGTAAATCTAAATCCGCGCACCTCAGGTAGTGCCATACGCATAAGTCAGGGGCTTTTGCCGACGCTTGATGAGTTATGGAAACATCAGACTCAAGGTCCTATCGGCTGGCATTCAAGACCGATTGTAAATCTGGAAGATCAAAATGTTCAAAACGTTTATATTACTTCCACCGACGGCAGTGCCTACAGGTTTGATCTTGAAGACGGCAATTTAAATTGGAAACACGACTCCGGTTCCTGTTATATGTCGAGCCCCTCATTGAAAGACACCGAAGTGGTGCTTGCCACTGTGGAAGGGCATGTGCAGCTGATTGACACTCGTAAGAAAAAATTGCGCTGGCAGCGTAAATTCTCTGAA
>CAZEQP010000922.1:0-1672 GCA_964514345.1 uncultured Candidatus Obscuribacterales bacterium | reverse complement strand
GGCAAAGAACTGGACGATGACGAAGAAACAGAAGTAATTGTGCTTCCGGTTGAAGAGGCCCGGGCATTACTTATGGCCGAAGACATTAAAGACGCTAAAACTTTGGCCGGTTTGTTCTTATTGCCTGACTACTAATAGCTGTTATACTTGTGCGACTTAGCTCACCGGTTGTAATGGGGAAACTCTTGTAATGGCCAAAGAAAAAACTCAGGCGGAAAACGGCTTCACTCTTCCTATCTGGGCCATGTTTTTTATGTCTCTGCTGGCAGCCGGTGTAGTCGGTGCCTCTTTCGAAATCATAAAATTCTACCCTTTACCTGTATCGGTAGAGCCTTACCTGAATTTCTCAGGCGGAGCAGTATGGGGTTTGATTGCCGGGGCCATTTCCGGATTTGTGATTGGATTTCTTACTGACGACAGTCATTTCCGCCGCAAATAAGTTTCTCCAGAAGTTCTTTATTAAATCCAACAATCAGGGTTTTGCCGCTTTTTATAGCTGGAGCCCTCAAATTGCCGGTTGGTCCCAGAATAAATGAGGCTATTTCATCTTTTGAAGGTTTATCTTTCAAATTTAGATGCTGCACTTTAGTCTGCTTGGCTGAATAAATTTCGTCCACTCCACTTATCAAGTCCATGGCCTTTTCCAGTGGAAGCCTGGTTTTGTTGGCACTGACGACTTCTTTAGCTCCGTTATAGTCTTGCCCAAGAACCTCTTGGGTACGTGTACAGGTCACTCAGCCTGGACGGTGATAAACCCAGTCTATATTTGCTGAGGAAGATTTTGATTTGGCCATTATTTTCCCCTTGTCCCAGATCACAATTCAGTAGAGTAACATATCCTTATAAGGTAATTTTTTTGGATATTTGAAAGCAAAATCGGGGCAGCTTTTTAGTGTCGATTAAACAGAAGAATAAATGACCGAAGGACGACGGGTCGGAGAACAAGAAATCAAAGAGGCCATGGCATATGCCGATGGACTCTTTTCTCAGCAGCGTTTTGAAGAAGCCTCAAAGATATATAGTGACGTGGCTCGGGAGATTGAGTTTCAATTCGGTGAGGATTTGCATGCAAACAGGAGTATGGCAAATCACCCGGCTATTCCTGTTCATATTTATGCTTTGCAAAAGCTCGGTGATTGTTTGCACGGCACAAGCCAATTGCGCGATTGCATCCCTGTTTATGAACGGGTAGTGAGAGCGAAAAGCCGTTTTCAAACGGGATTCGACAATGACTATGCCGATATGATTATGAAAATTGCCCGCACCTATGAACAACTGGGCAATTACAACGAATCAAAAAATACTTATGAAGAAGCATTGATGCTGGTGCGCGGAGCCCTGGGATTTGAACATCCGCTTTTTCAAAGAGTGCATCAAGCTTACGAAAATCTTTCCAACAAAATAGATCAGCGAAAAAAAATTGCCGATGCGCTCAAATCAGCTTTCAGCGATACCGATATCAGTTCGGTTGCATCATCAATAGCCTCAGGCGTACACAATACGCCGCCTGGATTTTCAATCGATCCCAGTCAAGCTCCCAGTGCCGCTACAGGCGGTGTGCAATATCCGTCGGCACCATCTGGAAGACCTGCGGTGATATCGACTCTATTGCAGATTGCAGAGCCGACCGTGCCTCCCTTGTGGGAGAAACCGTCCGAGACCGAAGAAGCGA
>CAZEQP010000921.1:0-1675 GCA_964514345.1 uncultured Candidatus Obscuribacterales bacterium | reverse complement strand
GGAAAATCCCATTTTTTCTGCGGTTACTTGAGCGGTCGGGGTCTCGACATTCACAGTGTTGAAAATGGATTCAACCAGATTCACCCACATTTTTGCCAGTATTTGAAAGCCGGTTATATTGCCGATTTTGAAACCTTGACCCGGCATTTCGGAAAATTCAAACGAAACAATTTTGTTCAATCCGATTTTGGGAACGTCGGAGCTGCCGGTGTCTTTTACAAAACGCTTGGCTGAAGTCACCTTCACCAGAGTTTTGTCGGCTTCAAAATAGGGGAATACTTCGATCTTTTGTACCTGAGCTTCATCCAGCACTTCTTTGGCTTTAGGACTGAATTGAGCGACATCAATCAGCCTGTAGGATTTATCCAGCTGCGATTTCATCGAGCCTATCTCCTGATCTGATCCGCTTTGCCATTCGTTGGGAAATGAGTCGGTCAGCGCTTGCAGCGCGCTTGGATAGTCTTTCATTGAAATGTAGCTCTTGATCAAACTTTTTGATGATGCTCGGGAAAGTGCCGGATGTTCAGAATCTTTGAGAGCTGCTTTTTGTGCTTGTTTGAAAGCGTTTATCGCAGCACTGAATTGTCCCTTTTCGAATCGTTGTCTGCCCAGGGCAAAGGCTCTTCTCCAGCTTGAATTTATTGTTTGATCCTGGAGAAACGCCTCGATTTCGCTGTCGGTTTGCGGTGTTGTTGCTGTCGTTGTCTGAGTGTTAGTTTCATTTTGAGTGGCAGGTATTTCGCAATTCTGATTGTCTGGAACCTGCGGTGTTGTATTTGGTGTCAATACCGGCTCCGGCATATTTTGTGCAGGAGCTTGTTTTGTCTTTTCCACGCTCCAGGGAGAATTCTCTTCCTGAGCAAACAAAGGAGACTGAGCTGAAAAGAGTGTCAATAAAAGTCCAGCTGAAACTACAAATCGATTTAAAAACATTTCGTCCTCAATGCCGTGATGAGTGTTGATTAAATACTATCCTGTTTCTGCCTTGTCGGCGTCATTATGAAACTCAAGAATTCCGAAGTTATACTATACAGCATCGTAATCAGGCTAAAAAAAGGAAGCAAAGATGGAGAGTGTGTGCGGCTCTCTATCCTTGCTTCTCAGGCGCCGTTGCTCTTTCCAAATCCTTCATCAGTCCGAATGCTTCCTCTCGAGAATTACCGCAAACGTCTTCAAACGCCGGGAATCTCGAACAAATGGAGGGGCGTTCGGGCTTGCCGAACAGCTTGCAAAGGTTGTTGTCCGCCAGTTGCACACAGCGGACACCAGCCGGCTTGCCGTTCGGCATTCCCGGTATGGGAGATGAAATGGACATGGCGATGCAGCAAGCGCCGCAGGCTCTGCACTCCATTTTCTTTCCTTTTCCTGCCTCACGCTCTGTCGCCAGTGAAGACCGTGAATTTGCGGTCGACCGTGGTCCCGACTCTGAGGCGACCGTTGCCTTCGACGCCGGGATGATCGTTGGAGCGGACTAGCGAAATCGAGCCCCTGCCGTTTCTGGTCGGGCGGGTGAATGCGGATGGCTCGACTTCGATGCAGGACTGGACGATGAACTTCTGTCCCATGCCCTGCCGATGCTGGTAAGCGAAGCTTTCGCCGAAGCCTGCCAGCTCCGGAGTAGCCACATAGTGGACCTCTCCGTATCCAGTGGCGAAAACAGCAGCCTGGACTTCTG
>CAZEQP010000920.1:0-1682 GCA_964514345.1 uncultured Candidatus Obscuribacterales bacterium | reverse complement strand
GTGCTGTCCGAAAATGAGTCGGTTGATTGTCTTGAAGGGCAGCCGGTGCTAAAACAGCTAGACCCCAAAATTCACTACGACACAAAATTAAAATTCAAAAGAGAATCAGATATTTTGCCACTGCCGGTGCAGGCGCTGATTGAAAGAATTGATTTTGAAGAGATCAATATAAATAAGTTTCTCAAATTATTGAACGATGAGGCATTCACCGGATTCATCACATTCTCGTCTATTCAACTTTTATCCAGAGGTTTCTTTTTGATGCACAAAGGATTGTGCGTGGGATGTCACTTTTCTTCTGCTTCCAACAAATTGGAATATCCAACGGAAGATGCCATCAAACTAATGCTTGATGCTTTCGTGGCTGAAGATGCAGTTGTGCAAAAATGTCCAAGAGACGAAGAAATAGTGGTTGCCCTTTCGGCTGCCTATATGGGAAAACTCAATCCCTGGGAATATGATACTGCTAATGCCGAGTCTCTCTTAAAGCTCTTTGATTGGTTTAAATTCGGCAACGATAAAACAGGTTTGATTCTAATCGCATCAGATCTGGGCAGCTGTTTTGCCTATTTCTACAACAGAGAATTCATTGGATGTTTTCAGACTGAAACACAGTCTTTCACCACTGACGAGAAAGACGTGTTTGTCTTCCTTTCAGACAGTGTGGGAGCATCAATTCAACATTTCATATTGCCCATGGAAGGGGCGCAGGGCATTACACCTAAAATTGAAGCACCTGACGATTAACCGCTATTTTGCGCCATCTCTAAAGCTGGTAGTTCAGCGGTATCTTCCTCATAATCGAAATAGTTGTCTCCGTAACTGGTGTAAGAAAAGTCTTCAACTTGGGCTTTTCGTCCGCCACCTGATGAAGCCAATTCATCTCTGAAATCTTTTTGTTTTTTATCGTTCTCCATAACAATATCTCCAATTTGCTCTTAAGTGGGACGCAAGAGACAATGGTTGGTTCCGGGGTAAAATGATATTCAAATGACCGGTAATGATTTTTATCACTTATTAACTCTGTGAGATCCCTGTGACATCGGAAAAATTCATGAGAGAAGCCGATTTTGCCCTGGCCAGGGGGTTGACCGGTATGGCGGGCAAATCCTTTGTGGAAGGTCTAAAGGCAGCCCGGGCTGAAGGGGATCTTTGTATGCAGGGTGAGGCTCTGCGGGGTCTTGCCAAAGTCAATCAATTAAAAAAAGACTATGCCAAAGTGGCTAAATGCGCCTCAGAAGCAGCTCAGTATGATTTGGAATACTGGGGACCGCAAGCCCAGCAGCTGGGACTGTCGGCTTACTTAGCCGGACTTGGATTCAGTTATACCGGCGAATATGAAAAAGCCTGGCCGTATTTATTGCAGGCACTTGAAATCGAACAGCTCTACCATCCTGAAAATCACCCTGAAATTGTGGAAATTTATCTTGTGATGCTTGGAATCAGGGTGTTCGAGTGCGACCGGGCGGAGACTGTCAGTTTGCACGAGATGCTTTTGCCCATCTACAAAGAAATGGACCCGGACCGCAACTGGCTGAATTTCACTAATTTACGCACTCGATTTGACATAGCCTGGGAGCTTGGTCATATGGAAGTAGTGGAAAAGGCGCTTTCTATGCTCATAAACATTTTTGAGCGTGAATTTATCGCTTACACGCAGGAGCATAACGCACTTGTTCAGT
>CAZEQP010000919.1:0-1684 GCA_964514345.1 uncultured Candidatus Obscuribacterales bacterium | reverse complement strand
GAAATAGAGCCGAAATTGAAGCGCCACCACCTCATAATCGGTCAAACCCCCGATGGCAAAGATGTGGAGATTGCGCCTTATTCCACATCGATTCTTGTTTGCGGTCCATCCGGCTCAGGCAAATCGACCACAGTAAAATCATTGCTTGAGCGTTTTGTCGAATCAAAATATCAATACAGTCTGATCGATCCTGAAGGCGATTATGAACAGCAAAGTAATGCTCTTGTTCTGGGCAATACGGATCGCGCCACACCGATTGAAGAATTTGTGCACGCCATGGAAAGTCCGTCCAATAATGTCATAGTAAATCTATTAGGTGTGCCGCTGGCTGATAGACCCACATATTGCTCGCAGGTTTTGCCTGCCATCAGAAAATTGCGCTCTACTTATGGACGCCCACACTGGACAGTTATTGATGAAGTGCACCATTTGATGCCTACTGAGTGGGAGCGTAATTCACAACTTGGCAAAGCACTTGCCAACGGTCTTGTGATAGTTACTGTCCACCCGGACCAAGTGGCACCGTCCGTGGTTCAAGAAATGGATGTGGTGATAGTCATAGGTGACGACCCTAAAAAAACTTTCCAGCATGTTTGCAAAGCTACAGGCGACAAAATTCCTAAAGTGCACTCTTATAATAATGATGCTGCCAATTCTTTGATCTGGTTCCGCAAATCTAAATCAAGCTCAAGCTCTGGATCTAATTCTGATTCCATCCCAGACCCGATAGCCTGCAAAATCATCGCGCCCAAAGAAGAGCATCACAGACATATTCGCAAATATGCCGAAGGTGATTTAGGAGACGACCGCAGTTTTTACTTCAAAGGTCCTGACGGCAAGCTCAATTTGAAAGCCCAGAATCTGGTTATTTTCACTCAGCTGCTTGAAGGTGTCGACGATGATACCTGGAATTTTCATTTGCATAAAAACGAATATTCAAAATGGTTCGCTTCTTATGTCAAAGACGACAAACTGGCTAAAATCGCCCGCGATGTGGAAAATGACAAGGCTTTGAAACCTAATGAAAGTCGACAGAAAATCAAGTCTGCCATCGAAGAGCGTTATAGCGCTCCTGTCTAAAAAATATGACAAGTGACAAGTGACAAGTGACAAGTGACACGTGACACGTGACACAATTTTCTACCAACTAGGGTATCAGGTCCGCCTTGGTCGTGCGAAATGCGAAATGCGGAGGGCGGACTGCGGACTGCAGATTGCCAAACATTTCGATTTAAATTAGACGGCGCCTTTTTCTTCCTTGGCAGAGGCGGACATCGCTTTCTTAGCTCGTTCGAATCCTGATTCAACTTCGGTAAATAATTTGTACACAGGAGTCCACTGCTCCTGCACTGCGTTTTTCTCCATAGCGGCACATAAACGCTGCAACAATACTGCACCGACTGAGCCGCTTGCACCTTTCAATTCATGAGCGACCTTAATCACTCGCTCCTTCTCCTGATTAGAAACAGCAATGCGCAATGCCTGAACCAGACCTTCTGAAGACTCAAGAAAAGTATCAATTACATCTCTTGCGTCAGCTTCGGTCAGAGATTCACGCAATACAGCCGGATCGAAATCGGGGCCGGTTATAGCACCACCTGAAGGAGGAAGAGTGATGTCCTGTTTATCACCTGGGAAACGCATTTCTTCGCGAGATATTTTCTGACCGTTGCCGTCGCTGTTG
>CAZEQP010000918.1:0-1690 GCA_964514345.1 uncultured Candidatus Obscuribacterales bacterium | reverse complement strand
CTGTATCCGACGATGATTTTGGGATTTGATTTAATTGCTTCCCAATCGAGCATTGGCAAAAGGCGGGCACTGCCGTTTCCGCTGCGTACGGTGAATATGGCTTTTACATCAGGGTCTTTAAAAAAAACATTCAAGTCGCTCGCCCGATCTTTGTCCGAACCGGCAAGATCGCCAATCGCGTCGTAAATATGCTTGCCCAGTTTGACCTTAAGCCCCAGTTCGGCAAGACGCTCCAAGGCGAATTGCAATTTACCTTCCTGAAAAGTGGGAGATGAAGGCGCGACAATGCCTATCGTGTCGCCTTTTTTCAAAAGAGAAGGTTTTACTAATACTGGCAGGTCAGATACTGAATTCACTGTTATTATTTATAGACTGATTTTTATTAGCTATTTTGTCATGACATTAGCAGGTTTTGATAGCGATGGTTGAGGCTCAAGCACTGGTGCAATCCGGCACTGACATTACTTCCTCCGGTCTTTACAGTCAAGAACAACTGAACTGGCTCAAACTGGCCAGAGAATTTGCTGACAACATAAGTATCGACGAAGTGATGGCAAGCGACAAAAAAAACGAATTTCGTCGCGACCTTTTTGAAAAGGCATGTCAAGTCGGATTTGGCGCTCTACCGTTCGCCCATGGCTATGGCGGCAAAGGCGGTGATTACACCAGTTTTTGTCTAGTAAATGAAGAATTCGCCAGACGCTGCGTGCCTGTGATGTCTTCGGTTGGTGTGCATATTTTGTGCCAGGAGCCTGTTTATCGTTTCGGGACAGAAGAGCAAAAACAAAAATATCTGGTGCCTGCTTCATCCGGAGAATACTTGGCAGCTTTTGGTCTGACCGAGCCAAACGCAGGTTCAGACACTGCCGCTCTGCAAACACAGGCTACTTATGACGCGGCTTCAGGCGAATATATTTTGAACGGCACCAAAACATTCATCACAAGCGGTGCCTCAGCCGATTTTTATATTGTGATGTCCAAAATTTCAGGTGAGCCGCACATACCTTTTCCGGACATGAAAGAGGGTAAAAAAGACTCGACCATAACTGCTTTTATAGTCGAGCGCAATTATCCCGGTTTTGAAATCGGACAAAAATTCGACATGCTTGGTATGCGCGGTTATTCGACTTGCGAATTGGTTTTCACCGATTGTCGGGTGCCGGCGAAAAATATGCTGGGAGCGCCTGGACAGGGAAGAAAAGTCGCTTTATCAAGTCTGGCTAAAGGCAGAGTCACTATAGCCGCTCAGGCTACAGGCTGGGCACAGGGCGCGCTTGATGCATTGCAAAAGGGGCTGCGAGAAAAATATGCCGACATCACAGCTGAAAAGCTCATAAGCACAGATAAATTTTTGGAAGTGGCATCACTAATAGGCGACCTGGTCATACAAGTGGAAGCGGCACGGGTACTCACTTATCAGGCGGCAGCCACAGTGGATAGAGGGGCGGCCGATGTCACACTTGCCGCTATGGCAAAAATCACCGCCACTGATGCGGCGATGAAAGTGGCGACAGAAGCCATTTCTATTCTGGGAATGGCCGGGCTCAAGCCCGATTTATTGCTTGAGCGCATTTTCCGCGACGCCAAAGCCGGACAGATTTATGAAGGCACCAATCAAATTCAGCGCATGCTCATTGCGCGCGATTTGCTCAAATAATCAAAATGGAAACCGAAAAAAAGAACGAATTAT
>CAZEQP010000917.1:0-1690 GCA_964514345.1 uncultured Candidatus Obscuribacterales bacterium | reverse complement strand
CCCCTCATGTCATCCTTTATCTACTCGCCCTGGACCCAAAAACCGGCTTTGAGCGTAGTGGCTCCTGTTATGAAAGGTCAGAGCACAGAACTATCCGGTTTTGTAGTGGCGAATATCAACCCTGAATCTGTTCTGGATTTGTTTGCCGGTCTTCAGCGCCTTGAAGGCACAGTGATTACTGTGGTCGACTCAAATAAAAGAGTAATTGCCCGGACACTTGAAACCAAATACTGGCAGGGCAAAGATTTTTCACAGTCACGCTGTGTGCTGGCTTCACAAAAAGCTAAAAGCGGAACCATTGAAACAGTCGGTATCGCCGACAAAATTGCCCGCACGTATGCTTTTGACAAAATTGAACCATACGACTGGCTGCTCATAATGGGTGTGCCCAGTCCGTCTGTTTTCGGACATTCGTATCACTGGCTGCACGTGATGATCTTGCTCAGTGCACTGGCCATAACTGCATCGCTTGCGATGGCATTTTTGTTCACCAAAGAGATAAATCGCACTATAAATTCACTGGCTAAAGCGGCAAAAGCTATAGGCGAAGGCAATTTCCGTGCCAGAGTGGCAGTCACCACCAATGATGAACTGGGCAGTCTGGCTCGTTCGTTCAACAGTATGGCCAGCACATTGAACTCGGACAAAGAACAAAAAATGATGGTTCAGCACATTTCGCGAGCCGTAAGACAATCTTTGAATTTGACCGAAACTTTGAACACTACAGTGCGTGAACTGGGCAAGAATCTCAATGCCAGCCGTTGTTGTCTGGCTTTGCTTGAAGCGGGCGCACTGGGTATTTCAGACGACGAACTTTATTTTGAGCATACCTGGTGGAATACAGAAGCCGGCGGCATGCCCCTTTCCAAATTGAATGTGCCCATGCCCAAGTACAGCTTGCTTAGAACAATCATCGAACAAGGCGAAGTGTCTTCAATCGATTTGATCAACGGTCAGGAAAGACTGAGACCGGTTTTGATTCGCGGTGACGACTGGACTTCTGTCAGATCTCTTATCGCCTGCCCCATCACCACCGAACACGGCCCGCTCGGTATTATTCTGGTGCAGCAATGCGACCGTCTCAGAGTGTGGAGCCAGACCGAGCTTGAACTGGTGGAAGCTGTTGCCGGACAGGTCTCTGTCGCCATCAAACATGCTCAGTTATACGAGCGCTCAAAAAATATGGTGGAGCAGGAAGTGCTCATCAATCAAATCGTCAAATCAGTACGCAGCTCGCTTGATTTGAATGTGATTTTGAATACTTCCACCAAAGAATTGCTGCGCGCACTCAATGTGGACCGGGTGCAAATCATTCAGCCCAGATCCGAAGAACCGCTTGTGGTGACGCATGAATTCACCAAAGACGGATTCGAGCCCTGCCTCGATAAATGTATTTATCCGGAAAATCTGGACTTCTCTCCCAATCAAGACAAATCGTCCATATCAATACGCAATACCGTACTTGGTATCAATCTTGAAGCGCTTCTGGCTGAAGGCAATGACGGAGAAGCCTCCAGCCAAGTCGATCAAGCCACTACAATGCAAGAATTGCCAATAGCAGTAATTCATGATACTGCTCAAGACAGTCGTTGCATTCCATTCAAACAATTCATCGGTCTTGTCGGTTCAAAAGCGCTTGTGGCGGCTCCGCTCTCGCATGAAAATCGCCTGCTTGGACTGCTTATGGTCC
>CAZEQP010000916.1:0-1699 GCA_964514345.1 uncultured Candidatus Obscuribacterales bacterium | reverse complement strand
CGACATGTCCAATCTGGTCTCAGAATTTTTCAAACTGACCCAGCCGGATGGTATAGATCAAGAATAGTTTTCATTTAGATCAAGCAACAAAAAAATGGCTTGCTCGTCTGCGCACTGGGTGCCGGCATATAGACTGGTGTCCAATCCGCAAATGCTGAATCCCAGTTTCTGGTACATTTGAATAGCCGGATAATTGACATTGCTTGTTTCAATCCAGACTGTTTTTGCCCGACAATTTTTTGCAATTTGCAAAAGGCGCTCCATAAGCAAAGTTCCGATGCCTTTTTTTCTCTGTTCTGGTCCCACATAAAAATGCCAGACAGACAAACGTTTGTTCCAATCTTGATAAGCGTAAGCTAGAAAGCCGCAAATATCGCCTTTTTCCTGAGCCACAATTATTCGATCCCAAATTTGCTCGCCGTCCTCAAATTCGATCTTGTATTTTTTAGTTATTGGAATTTCCAGTATTTTAGGCACCAGCCTGAAAGAGTGCGGATCCTTTTCCACTTCAAAAATCATGTCTGTTGTGAAAGAAGTGTCCAATTGAGCCAGGAACTGCTCTTTCATCAAAATGGACGACTGGTCGAACTCTTCAATTGTGATATCTTGTGCTTGTGTGTTCATCGCTAAATTATAGTCGAGCTTTGTACAAATTTGAAAGTGCCGCCAGATCTTTTTCAGACTCAATAGTGTCTGGATGCACGGCTCCCAGTACTTCTTTTCTCATAACCAAAGCTTGACTGAAATAATCTCCAGCTCGCTTATAATTTTCCATTTTCTGGTTGAGATGTCCCATTGAGTCAAGCGACATAGCCGTGCGCGCGTGTTTGCCAAAATATTGTTTGCGCACGCTCAATGCACTGCTCAAATGGGTTTGAGCTTCATTCAATTTACCTGTTTCAAGATAAACCAGACCCAGCTGATAATGGGCTGCAGCCGAATAAACATCGGTTTTTCCCACTTTTTGCAAACGGTAAGACAAATATTCATTTAGCAGTTTTTGGGCTTCTTCATAGCGGCCGGTTTGTCGACAAATTTTTGCTTTATCAAGTAAAAAAGTCATTCGAACTAAATTGTTTTTTCCAGTCACCGCCTCCGCCTGATTGAGCGCTTCATTCAACAAAGCTTCAGACTGAGCGTATTTTTTGTTTTCAAAATACACACCGGCCAGCATATGTTTTGTGATGGCGACTTCAAGACTGTTTTTGCCCTCTTGTTTGCAGCGAATCAAAATAGCATTTTGCAAAAGTGATTCCGCCTCTTTCAAAAAACCTTCTTCCACACGAGTCGCAGCCAGGTCTTCCAGTATCATAGCCTCAGTGTAAGTGCCCTTTTGGTTCTTTTGACAAATTGCAAGCGCTTTAGATTCAAGCTTGCCGGCTTGGCTGAAATTGCCCTGTAAATTTTCAAGCACACCCATCTCATCAAGACAGAGTGCCGTGAAATCTGAATTGCAACCTGTCACCTCATAACTTATTTTTGTTGCTTCCTGAAAATTTTTTCGTGCAAAATCAAACTGACAATTTGATCTTTGCATTCGTGCCAGGTTAAGATGCGCTTGCGCTACCGGGATTGAGTTATGTCCGTATAATCGAGTGCACAAAGACAAGTTTTTGCTCAATATCTCCTGGGCTATTTGATACCGCTCCTGGTGAGCATAGACCATTCCCAATCTGTTTAAAACATAAGAAACGGACGC
>CAZEQP010000915.1:0-1700 GCA_964514345.1 uncultured Candidatus Obscuribacterales bacterium | reverse complement strand
CCTATAAGAAAAGCCAGATTGACATGACCGTGGTCAGTGCCTGAGTCTTCGTTTTCTTTCAAGCTGCGTCCCATTTCAGAATAGATAAAACAAGTCCGGGTCTTGCTTAATTCGGCTATTTTTTCATCCAGTTTAAGCAAGGCCTGGCTGTGTCTTTGCGCCTGATCAAAATGAGTATCAAAACCTTCAACCGTTATCGGTTGTGTTTTCAAATTTTCTTGCCAGATTTGACCGGCTCGCACGTGACCCAGGCTCACATCCGGATATCCGATGCCCAGAAGCACCGCCACATCGCCTTTTTTAAAACTGGCATACAAATTGGACAGAGCCGGATTCAGTCCATATGAATCATTCAGAGGCAGTAATTCCTCCGGGTTTAAAGCCAGGCTGGGACGCAGTTTGAAATAATCCGGATTATCCAGGGGCACGCAAGTGTTGTAAGCGTCGTTTCCCCCGCTCAAATGAATAAAGGATAAAGGTCCGAAATCTTCGTTAACAAATCCGCCAAGATTTGGCGCAAGGCTACTTGCCAAGCACAGTTTAAGGAATTCGCGACGTTTCATCATAAAATTTGGACAGTACTGGATTCGAACCAGTGACCCCCACTATGTCAAAGTGATGCGCTACCAACTGCGCCAACTGTCCATGGTTGAAGGTATTTTATCATGAAAAATGGGGAAAATTAAGGCGGCACCCAGATTCGAACTGGGGGATAAAGGTTTTGCAGACCTCTGCCTTACCACTTGGCTATGCCGCCGCCAAATTTATTGTACACGAGATGGACTGAATGCCGTCAAGGCGAGGCTGGCATCTATACATAGACCTTGATAGACTTTTCAAAGAAGATATTTGACGCTGCAGGGCATCTTGGCATCTTTTGTTTTAAAACTAACAGGTCTTCACTTTGCAAATTTATTCAAAAAAATCGTTGGTATTATCAGTGGTGCCGCTGGCGCTTTTGTTTTTTATCGCCGGTTGTTCCAACGACAAAAAGGTCACTTACGATTCATCCGGCATGACCACTACTTTCAGTGAAGACAAAAACGGCGTGCCGGCTGACTTGAAGCCGTTTGTCTACCCGGGAGCCAATCTTGCCGGAATGTCTAGCGCCTCGGATAAAGAAGGCGAAGAAGCAAAATATCTGAGCATGACCAGCACCGACTCTATGCAAAAGGTCACTGAATGGTACACAAACGCCCTCAAAGAAAATAAATTTGTTATAGACGAAGATGATGAGCAGCCGCGTTCTGTAAACATATCCGCTCACAAAGACACTCTTGAGATAAATGTCACCATGGCAGAAGAAGGGGACAAAACAACTATAAGTGTCTCGCAGGGCAAATCGGTCGACGACCCTGCCGACGAGCACGAAATGGAAAACTTTACTCCCAATGAAGACCAACCCATCCCAACAGACTGAAAAAATAAATATTCAAGTCGCCGAAGTCATAAGTTCTTCAATCACTGAGTTCAAGGCTCAATGTCTGGGCGGCAATGGTCTTGAATTTCCGGCCAAACCGCGATTTGGATCTTTTCTCAAAGTGGGCGAGCCGGATAACGAGATTCATATATTTGCAGTCACATTCAATGTGCTCACAGGTCCCATAGATAACGTTCACAAACCTTCTGCACTGGGGTTAAGCCGGGCTCAATTACAATTGGAACAACCGCAAGTTTTTTCGCTTCTCAAAACTGAAGTT
>CAZEQP010000914.1:0-1704 GCA_964514345.1 uncultured Candidatus Obscuribacterales bacterium | reverse complement strand
GTGAAACATAAGTTTAACTTCTCAAATGGTATAAATACAAATTGATTCATTTTTAGAGGAAGTAACAGTGAAGCTGCACAGTAGAATTTTCGGTTGGAAACAAGTTTGGTTTGAATTCTCTGAGGAATTTAATGCTCAGATAGACGACCCCAATCCGGACTCCAGCCAGTCCAAGTTGACCATGTCTTTGCCTATCGACGGCACCGACTGGGAATTGCTCTATACAATGAATCCGGGCGACAAAGACATGAAGGCTGAGCACACAACAGTTGAAGCCAATATTGTAGGCACAACAGATTTTAAATTTGCTCTTTATCCGGAATCCTGGTACCACGGCTTGCACAAGCTGCTCGGGGTGCAGGATATAGTTGTCGGACACGATGATTTCGACAAAGCATTTATGATAAAAGGTTCAGATGAAGCGAAAGTAAAAACGCTTTTTGAAGACCCTGTATTGAGAAAACTTTTTTTGGAAGATCCCAATTTGCAATATTGGGTTTCTGTAGAACACTCTGAATCCGCTCCCACAAGAAGAGCCTTGCGTGAAGGCAACAACAAACTGTTGAGTCTACGCGTCAAAGGCGCGGTGGATGATTTTGAACGTTTGAAAGGCTTCTATAAGCTCAAACACCGGATTCTGACCCAGCTATCCCGTTTGGGCGTTTAGGCTTAGGACTAGACTCAGGCTGGGCTTTGGGTGCATCCTCAATTGAAAAATACAAGTCGCTTGATTTGTCGCTCAAACCTTTGAGGCGCTCAAGAAGCTCATGCCCACTTAGTTTTAGTGTGTGCTCCTGAGGCTCTATGGCGGCCCAGTCGGCATGAGATATGAGTTGCTCTTTTAAAAGTTTTCCCTGCTCATTGTCTTTAATGGCTGCTGACACCATTTTTCCGGGTGTGGAATCCACGCGCAAAGCGTATTCACGCTTGGAAGATTTTATGGTGCTGATTTCCATCGGCTCATGAGAGCCTGCGGTGTGCTTGTGCACCATACGTGATGGATAAATGGCCATCACTTTGTCGTCATTGCTGATGTAAAAAAGATAGACAAAAGATTTTTGGCGTGGGACCAACGTCACTGTAAATTGATCACCATATTTATATTGGTGCGAAGGTTTGTTCCAGACCGTCTCAATCAAAGGCTGAGCCAGAGTTTGCCCTTGTCGCAAGGATCTTGCCTCGGTCGAATAATACGGAAGTGACAGCAGACATACGGACAAAAATATTCGCGTAGCTCGGGATTTCACGTGCATTGGCTTTTAATGCCTTTCTATATTGTGCGATTAAGTAGAATTACTGGCTCGACACTACTGATGATGACTGTACTTTCGCTTTATGTGAAGCATATGAAAGTATGGCTTCCACCTGACCAAGATAATTGGCTATGTATTGAGCTCTGTATCCTCTTTGAATGAAGGCTTCCAGCCTAAGCCATTCTCTGACCGTATTGTGAAGACGTTCTATTTCTTTGTTAACCGAATCTATCTCAGAGGCGCTCGAGTTGTTTTTCAGCCCGTGCATTGTCTTTTGAATGGCTTCGATTTGAGACAAAACATCATTTGTGCTGGCAGTGTCCGAGAGAATATGCCCCCGAGGATCCTGCAAGTAACGGTTCAACATGGCGACAAAATCATCGAATAAAAATCGGCTGGCGCGAAGCGGCTCCGATTGGGGAGTTAGCAGGGTCTGTCTGCGGTAAGGACC
>CAZEQP010000913.1:0-1705 GCA_964514345.1 uncultured Candidatus Obscuribacterales bacterium | reverse complement strand
CAGAATAGATCTTGGTGAAGCGCTTATTTCCTGTTTGAAACTGGGTCCCAATGATTTGATTCCGACAGTGGTGCAAGACGAGAATCAAAAATTATTGATGCTTGCATACAGTTCAAAAGAATCTCTGGCAAAAGCATTAAGCGAAGGCAAAGGAATTTATTTCAGCCGCTCACGCAATTCCCTGTGGGAAAAGGGTGAAACTTCAGGCAATATACAGACCCTTTTATCCTGCCGCACAGACTGTGACCGCGACAGTCTTGTGTTCACCGTGCGCCAGGAAGGTGTCGCCTGTCATGACGGCAGTTACAGTTGTTTCACTCGTCAAAACAACACGCCTGAATTTTCGATGCCTGTTTTATTTCAAAAGCTTGAACAAAGAAAAAAAGTCCTGCCCGAAAACTCATACTCGGCAAAATTATTCAACGACCGGACTCTTCTATACGAAAAAATATCTGAAGAATGTGATGAGGTGCTGAGCTATACGTCTAAAGACAATTTGCGCTGGGAAATTGCCGACTTGCTATTCTTTCTCAGTGTCTTAGCCGTGGACGAAGGAATCAGCTGGAATCAAATTGAGCGCGAACTGGCAGGGAGAGGACGATGATATCCATAGCATATGGCACTGAAAAGCCGGACTCCATCACTGCACAAGAAGTATCTAATGGCGAAATAGAAAGCCGAGTAGCCGAAATAATCGCATCTGTAAAAAAAGATGGTGATACCGCTTTGCGAAACTGGGCTAAGCGATTGAATGATAATATACCGGATGCCTGGCTTTTAGACCAAAAATCAATTGAAGAAGCATGCGCTCGGCTGCCTCAAGAGTCTAAAACAGTTATAGAAACAGCGGCAGGACGTATCGAAAAATATGCCGCGTCTGTCATGAGTTTAATTAAGCCGGTTGTTGTAGAAAATGAAAACTTTCAGACCGGCATGGATTTTAAGCCGGTGGCAAGAGTGGCTTGTTATGTGCCGTCAGGCAGGTATCCATTGCCTTCCACCGCATTGATGACAGCTATGACGGCAAAAGTAGCAGGAGTGAAAGAGATTTGTATTTGCACACCACGTGTTTTTGATGAAATAATATATGCTGCCACTTTGTGTGGTGTCAAAGAAATTTATCAAATTGGTGGCGCTCAGGCTGTAGCTGCCATGGCTTATGGCACCGAATCTATAAAAGCCGCCAATATGATCGTTGGTCCGGGTAACGCTTATGTGACCGAAGCTAAAAGACAATTGCAAGGTATCATTGGCATAGATATGCTGGCAGGACCCAGCGAAATAGCCATCATCGCCGATAGTGGCGCCAATCCGCAATGGCTGGCTCTGGACTTGTTGTCACAAGCAGAACATGACCCTGAATCAAGAGCTTATCTTTTGACAGCTGACAAAGAAATTGCACTGGCCACTGCAAGCCAGATTGAAGAGTACTTGGAAAAATTGGATCTTCCGTCATTCGTAAAAGATTCAATCAAATATAGTTGCATTTTTGTTTTGCCGTCTCTTTCAGACTGTATTCAAAAGGCAAATGAAATAGCTCCAGAGCATTTGCAATTACAAGTGCAAGATCCAGAAAGTATAAAACCTGAACTTTTAAATTATGGTGCTTTATTCATGGGATACTATTCAAGTGTTCCTCATGGTGATTATATGGCTGGACCAAATCACACCCTTCCCACAGGCGGCGCGGCTAAATTTTCAGGCG
>CAZEQP010000912.1:0-1705 GCA_964514345.1 uncultured Candidatus Obscuribacterales bacterium | reverse complement strand
TTGCGAGTTCTCAGAAACTTTCCGGACTGAACAGACGGACAAACGCCGCCGGGAACTGGAAGCGTCACCGGCTTGGGAATGGAACGAAAAGCACGTTTACCATCAAAATTTCAATTAAATATGAAAAAACTATTAAAAAAATGGCTTGGCATTTTAGATATTGAAAACCGTCTATCTGTCCAAAGCAATGTTCTGGAGACACAAAGCAAAAAAATTAGACAACTTGAAGCCAAAGTTTCAGAATTTGAAACGCTGGTTAATATTGGCGTTGACGTGAATATGGTAAAAAGTCCGTCGTGGGCAATTATATGCCTTCGCGGCAATCCTGACACGGTAAAATACTTTGAGTTTGATAGAAACGAGGTAAAGGACATTGCCGATTTTATGAGGCGATATAGCCGCGCTAATCAAATTATGGACGCTGCACCCTCTGTAAGGTGGTTTATTGATGATGTTAAAAGAGGCGACGCCCGTTACAGATGACCCGACGCAAAAAGAAAAGTAGCCGCGCTCCCCTTTTCGGCTGGTGGTACTTAATGATAAATTTCCCGCTGGTGATATTTGTAAAATCGGGTATCACTGGCGGGAGGGTTGAAAAGAGGGCAAAGCAGGTAGACAGAGCTGCACCAGGTATTCCAATTCCGATCTTTGCGGTATGGATGCCGGGCCATTACACTGCTGAACAATTATCACACCGGCTATTTGCCTTCCTGCGATTCAGGTATTACAAAGGGGACGGACATTCGGAGTGGTTTCTGTTGCCCGCTGCCGCTGGAATCATCCCGATAATGCTGGCAATTTGGGCGGCTGAAATCTGGTTGCTGATGTTCCTTTTCGGCTGGCTGGTTTCGCAAAACCCGGAAGCGGCCAGAGAATCAGCCAATTCAATTTATCAACTTATTTACATCACAATTCAAAATCAAATCCAATGACACCCACTTTACAACACATCATTTTTATTGACCTGCTGCCGATTGCCACGCTTGCGCTGGCTGGCTATGTTTACCACAGAATGAAAGTTGCCAAACTGGAGATTGAAAAACAAAGACTTTCTTCGGATGTAGAATTTTGGCAATCATCTAACGAAAGGATTTCTGATGCCTATGATACGATTTTCTTTGCCTATGAGAAATTGAAGGCATCCAGAACAGAGGCTCCACCATCAAACGCGCAGGTATTGCCACCGGCAGGAGTGAAAAAACTGATTGCCGATCTGGAAAGTACGGATTTCGAGAACATTTTAAACCGGGGAGACGAACAATGAAAAAATACGGACGAACACGCCGAAAACACCGGCAGAATAAAAGAGCAAAGGAAGCGGCTGATTTAAGGCGGCTTATAAAAAAGATCATCCTGGCGGTTAAGGCTCAAGCGCTGGCAAACCTGATACGAATCAGGGCGCAAAGAAAGTTGGAAGAGTTGCGCGGCATGGAATTTAAGCCCGGCGGTATTATCGCAAAAGGCCCGACTGAATGGGGCGGCGAGTATGTAATAACAGATATGGCTAAGAACCCGGCAAGCCTTTCTGATCTATCCGTGGCTGATGCGCTAAAAAGACAGGAAGCAGGAAAGCACCAAGTCAAGATGAAACTAACCGGCGAGCAGTACAAAATGATTTTCAACCCGGCACAGAATTTGCCACCTGAAGAATAACATTAACTACGTCCTACCAAAGTGTGCGGTGAAAGCCTGGAGCCAAATGAGG
>CAZEQP010000911.1:0-1709 GCA_964514345.1 uncultured Candidatus Obscuribacterales bacterium | reverse complement strand
CTCATTGAGCGGCGCCATGGTAGTGTTTTCAGTCATTCCGCTGGCGGCAATTGGCGGGGTTTTGTCGCTGTATTTCACCAAGACTTATTTCTCTATTTCAGCCGGTGTAGGCTTTATCGCTTTGTTCGGTCTGGCTGTGAAAAACGGCATATTACTGGTCTCATTTGTGGATGAGTTGCGTATGAACGGCGTTCCCATAAGGACAGCCGTTTATAAAGGCGCCATCACTCGTATGCGCCCTGTTCTGATGACCGCAGCCATCGCTGCAGTCGGTCTTTTACCCGCCGCACTTTCAAATGAAATAGGCGCCCAAACCCAGAAACCCTTTGCCATTGTCATCATTGGCGGGATGATCTTCTGTACTTTTCTGACTTTATATGTTTTACCGTGCATTTATTTATATTTCCGCCCTAGCTCAGGCAAAATGAAGCAGGTAGAATCTGATATGGAACTTGCCTCTCAAACAGCAGAAGCTTTACCTCTTTATTCATTTCCTGAAATTGGTCCTGAAACACCTTCACCGCAAAATCCCGAAACTCCCGAAAACAAATGAAACTGCATCGAATAGCCTTAAGCACTTGTCTCATTCTTTTAGGATGTAGCGGATGCCAATTTTTTGAAGGCAACGAAGCGGAAAGTACTAAAGCTCATACCCCCACGGTTTCAAAGCATGAAGGCGACGGCATGCTGCATTTGACACCCACTCAACTTCAGAAAATCGGGCTCACCACTTACCGCGTTGCTTATGAACACCTGCCTGTCGAGCTTATTCTTGAAGGCGAAGTGAAAGAAAACGACTATCAGACCACACCGGTACTTTCGATGGTCCCAGGTCGTGTGGAAGACGTCGATGTGCAAGTCGGCGACATGGTCAAAAAAGGACAGGTCCTGACCACAGTGCGAAGTGACGAAGTGGCAAAACTTGAATCTGAATTGCTTGAAAAAGTGATGATTCTTGAAGCCGACATCGAGCAGGCAAAAGTCAAACACGGACTGGCTAAAAAACAATACGAACGCAATAAATTACTTTACGGCGAAGGCATCGCCGCCCGCTCCAACCTGGAAATGTCTCAAGGTGAATTTGAAGAAGCCCAGGTCACACTCAAAAATTTGCAAGACAAAAAAAATTCGGTCATAGTTAGCACCAAAGAAAGACTGCGTTTGTTCGGCATCATGCCTAAAGAAGTGGATGATGTTCTCAAAACAAGGAAAATAGACGACGTATTCACCATCGTGGCACCACGCTCAGGCACATTGATTGAACGCCAGGTAGACGTAGGACAACTTGTGGATTCGTCCAACAAGCTTTTTGAAATTTCGGATCTTTCCACTGTCTGGATGTTCGCCCAAGTTTTTGAAAAAGACATTCGTTATGTCAAACGTCAGCAACCGGCAATGGTTATAGTGGACAGTTTTCCTGAACAATCTTTTCATGGTGTCGTAGACAATGTCGGCAATATCATGGACCCCAAAACACGTACACTGCCTATCAGAGCCACTGTAGACAACAGCCAGGATTTACTGCACCCTAATATGTTCGGCAAAATGGTGGTGCGCACAGCCACAAAAAATGCTCTTGTGATACCGGCTGAAGCAGTGCAAAAAGTTGGAGAGGCGCATTTAGCCTACGTGCAAAAATCACCGGATACTTTTGAAGAGCGCAAAATTCAAGTAGGCTCTGTGTTCGCCGGCAAGAATGAAGTTGTCTC
>CAZEQP010000910.1:0-1714 GCA_964514345.1 uncultured Candidatus Obscuribacterales bacterium | reverse complement strand
AAGAGTTTTATGACACATTTTTCGGTAATCAGTGCTCCCTTGTAAGAATGCCGAAAAAACCGGGCTCATCGACCAGCAATGTGATCACCTGGCTCAATAAGGCTTTGAAAGTGGATTATTGCGCTGAAAAAGAAAGCGGTCAGCATATCAAGCTGTCCGACTTCCCTGCCGCAAAAGACTGGAAAGCGATTGTTGATTTGAGTCGAATCAGTTTGCCTCTTTACGTTCGCACACGAAAACCGGGAGATTTAATCCAGCCTTTTGGAATGCTTGAAACTGTGCGCTTAAAGAAATTTTTGCAGACACATAAGACTGCAACTACTCCAAACGCCGCAACATTGGGCTCCCGCAAAAGTATGGTCGTGGTTGCCAATGATGAAGAGGTGATCTGGGTCCCCGGGGTCGGTCTGAGCGAAAAGTTAAGAGTAGAGAAAAGTTCGCAACAAGTGCACAAGCTTGCTTGCAATGAGCTGGTACTGGACCGGATTGAAGGAAATTTGGCTTAATTTCATCCGGATGGAAACTAATTGAAAAGAAGTGCGTCACTGTTTGCGGCCGCTGTGAAGCAAGACTAACCGGGAGAGGTTAATAAGGTGCGGCAATCAAAAACATATAGCAGAATGATATAATGAAGAGTCATTTCATCTAAGATGCAATTTTAGAGCGGATACAGAGAGATATTATGCGCAAATACGGTACAACCTGGGCAGTCTTCGTCTTACTTTTAGTGCTTGTCGTGTTCATTTTTTCACTGACAAGCATCAACAAACGCGAAGAGCCGATCACATACTCGGGACTGTTGAAGACGGTGCAAAATCAGCCGTCCGATATAACTGAGATTCAGATGATCAACAACGAACCGACTGTAATGGTAAAGCTGAAAGGCGACCAGAAAGAGCGGCAAGTGATTGTGCCGATGGAAGCAAAAGCCGATCTGATCAAAGAAATAAACAAAGCTGGTATCACCATCAAAACTTCTCCCCCGGATAAGTCCGCTTTCTGGTTTGGAGTGATGAGTTCATTGCTTTTACCTGTCATTATTCTGGTCGGACTTTTACTCGTCTTCCGCAGCGCTCAATCCGGCGGTAATCAGGCTATGAGTTTCGGCCGCGCCCGAGCCAAGCTGATGATGGACAACAAAGTCAAGGTGAGCTTTGCCGATGTGGCAGGTATTGACGAATCCAAATTCGAATTGCAAGAAATCGTCGATTTTCTCAAAAATCCCGAAAAGTTCCAGGCTCTTGGCGCCCGCATCCCGCGCGGGGTCCTGCTTGTAGGAGCGCCGGGTACAGGTAAAACACTTCTGGCTAAAGCAGTTGCAGGCGAAGCCGGTGTGCCTTTCTTCAGCATTTCAGGCTCCGACTTTGTAGAAATGTTCGTCGGTGTCGGCGCTTCGCGTGTCCGCGATTTGTTCGACCAGGCTAAAAAACATGCCCCCTGTATCGTTTTCGTAGACGAAATAGATGCAGTGGGAAGACAGCGTGGCGCAGGACTTGGCGGCGGCCACGACGAGCGCGAGCAAACACTCAATCAATTGCTGGTCGAAATGGACGGCTTTGAAGGCACCACAGGCATCATTGTGGTGGCAGCTACAAACCGCCCGGACATCCTTGATTCAGCCCTTTTGAGACCGGGTCGTTTTGACCGTCAGGTGGTACTTGATCCGCCCGATGTTTTGGGAAGGGAAAAAATCCTGGAAGTGCACGCCAAAGGT
>CAZEQP010000909.1:0-1716 GCA_964514345.1 uncultured Candidatus Obscuribacterales bacterium | reverse complement strand
GGGCAACGTGGCGCCGCTTATTTGTTTTGAATGTATCTCACCTGAGCTTGCCGCCGAAAGTGTCAAAGCCGGCGGTCAGCTTCTGGTTAACATTTCAGACCTTGCGTGGTTCCATCAATCAAATGTGGGCGATCAGATGATAGCTTTTGCTGTAATGCGTGCAGTCGAAAACAGACGTTATTTGGTTTTTGCCGCCAATACAGGACCAAGTGTCATTATCGATCCACTGGGCAAAGTGCGCGGCTCACACAAACTGGACGAGCGCAAACTGGTACAAGGTCAAGTCGGATACAGCAATTACTTAAGCCCTTTCACAAAGTGGTTTCGCTAAGCGCCGCTGATTGGGATATCTCAAAAAGCATAAAGTTTTGAACGACAGTAAAACATCCCTAAATACTGTCGTGTTAAACCAAGGCGTTTTTGAGACAGCCTTCGCCTCTCAAATTTTGCCAGGGTCGTCAAGAATAAGGAATGGCGGCGGAATACCTGACGATCAAATAAATTGACCCGATTTTACAAAACGAGATTTACTAATCCAGCACAACCAGGTTACGTTTAAAATATCGCCTATAAGTGCTTCCAATCTCATCAAGTGTTTCTTGCGACACATTGCAGTCTTGAATGGTCAATCTGTCGAGGCTTTTTAGAGAGCCGAATCTCAGTGATTGAGTGTTGCTGATGCTGCATGCTTTGAAATTGAGTTCGTTGACTTGCGTTTTGCAAATATCTTCAATCATCTGATCGCTGATTGTGTCTGTATTAAAAATATGCAGATTTTTCAAATTTTTGAAATTGCCGGCAGACACAAAAGCTGAATCGTCAATTTTGCATGCATTAAGTTCAAGCGAGTAGGTAGACGGGCATCGCAAAATAGTATCTACACACGCTTTATCTACATTCAGATCTTCCAGAATCACAGAAGTTACACTAGATTTTTCTATACCTTTTAGATAGTCAGCTGAAAAATTTTGAGCTCGGCTGATGGTCAAAATTGAAAGAGTCCGGCACTGGGATAAATTCTTGCCAAAGCCGGGTTTGCAGGTCAACTCCGCCAGTTTCAGATAACGCATATAATTCAACTTGGACAAGGGTTCGATGCCATTTGACGTCATTTTTTTTGAGGAAAGACAAAGTACAGTAAGTCCGCTCATATTTGAAATGTGTGAAACGCCGCAGTCGGTAACAAGATCAGATACCAAAGCCAGAGTATCAAGTCTTTTTGCTTGTCCTAAAGTCTGTGCTGCCTTGTCTGTAAGTAAAGGTGATTCCAAATGCAGTACTTTCAAAAGATCCATTTTAAGAAAGAGATTGGCATACTCATCAGTGAGCAAGCACTTTTCCAGTCTGATGTTTTGAATTGGTTTATCCAATAAATAAGTCAAGCCAGGTCCGCTTATTTTTGAATTGATAAAATCAACCGCTCCTAGATTCCTTATTTTTTGCAGCTGGGACAAATCATCGTCTTTCACCGGGAAGCTGGATGAAACAACCACTCTTCCATCGCCCAGCTTGTTAAATCTGAACTTCTCTTCAGGCTCAATTGAATCTCTTTCCTCTTTTTGAATTTCTGCTTCATGCTCATCGGAAGTACTTATTTTGTTGGGGACTTTTTTTACTGTTTGGGACGAGTTTTGAAAAAGATACGGAGACGATATTGTGATCAGTATCAGTAAACTTCCGGCAAGAATGAGTCCTGATTTGCCGCCGAATTTATTT
>CAZEQP010000908.1:0-1720 GCA_964514345.1 uncultured Candidatus Obscuribacterales bacterium | reverse complement strand
TCAATCGCTTGCTTATTCTCAACAATCATGAGAATGCATCCTCATTTTATTATCGCATATTGCGATAGCTATGGCAAAAACATTCTGGATTTTATTACTGAAAGACCAGTCAGAGCCTGCTTTTTTGAGCGCAAACAGACAAGCCCTTGCTAAAATCATTTCTTTCGTGCAAATATGGATGAATGTTCGAGAACTTCAGCGTTAGTGCAAAACAAGTCTTGAGGCTGGCACACAGCACTGCAAGTACCCTGGGTCATTCCAAAGTGGGTGCTGAGCACATTATTCTGGCTTTGTTCGAAACCATGGAGCCAAAACTTGCCAGTGAATTTTCAAAATTGGGAGTGACACACGGAAGTCTTCTGAGCGCAATCAAAATAGAACGTCCACAGGAGAGTGGGTCGCCAACTGATGAAATCACTACGTTAGGACCTGATGCTCACATTATTTTTGCCAGAGCCAATATGGAAGCAAAACGTCTTAACGATGCAAAAACTGACGTGAGTCATATTTTTCTAGCACTGGAATGGTTCGGCATCTCAGAAAAAGGAAACTGCCTTGCCTGGGAAGTGCTGATGAAAACAAGCTCCGAGTTCAAGATCAGAAAGCTAATCGGCAAGACCGAATTCAAATCAACGATCAAAGAAGACCGTCGCAAAAGCGATAAGCGCGCCAAAAGAAAATCAGCTAAAGAAATCAAAACTGAACCTGAATCTGTTTCAAAAGATCAGCCAATAATAAAGGTGGATGATGAAGAGGTGCAAGCTATCTTCGACCGAATGCTTGGAAAACCTGATGCAATCTCCTCAGGCGATGAAGAACCTTACATAAACCACGAAGTAGTTGATCTGGCGCGGCAAGAAGCGCTTAGAATGGGACATATTCAAGTAGGGACACAATTCGTTCTTTTAGCGTTGAGTATGGATATTGATACCATCGCCGGTGATGTGCTGAATAATCTGGGATTGACTCCAACCAGAATTCGTGAGGATATTTTGAAAAAAGTCGGACGCGGTCCGGCGACCGCCCCCTTTGAGACCAGACTCACTGAGGGCACCATAGAGTTGATGAAGTCGGCAAAAGAACTTGCCGTCTCGACCGGCTTTCAGACTATTGAAAGTGAGCACATTTTGCTTTCATTTCAAACTGTCGGCAATCGTTTTCACGGCAGCCTTGCCTGGGAAATCTTATTAGAGTCCGGACAAATTGACAAAATTAGAATAGCGGTTCTGGAAGAATTGAGCGATGAAAAAACCAGAGCTTGTCTCAGTCGTCGCAAAGCCAAAACAGGATTGCACGAAAGAGCACAAAGACTGAGAGAAAATGCAGATGAGCCTGTCGCGGCCTGGAACTCACCAGCCCCTGCACCGGCGACTGAAACCAAGAAGGAAGGTCAGCTTCAAAACTATTTTTCAGATCATTGCTTAACTGTTTTCACTCATGCACGCCTGGAGGCGAAACTGTTTAATCATGACTTTCTTGGAACCGAGCAGCTTCTGCTTGGCATAATGGCGGACGAAACCAATGTAGGTGCAAAAGCCTTATCATCACTGGGCATTACATTAAAGAATCTTCGCGACGGCGTTGCAAAAATGGTTCAAAAAGGAACTGGTCCTGTCAGCGACAATCCACCTTTCACCAAAAGATCTTTGCGTGTTTTAGAACTTGCATTCGATGAGAAACGACAGTTGGGCGGCAACAAGATTGAGCCTGAACACCTTTT
>CAZEQP010000907.1:0-1723 GCA_964514345.1 uncultured Candidatus Obscuribacterales bacterium | reverse complement strand
CCGAGCAATTAGCAGCGAAGCTCAAAGCCATCCCTGACATCGAAATCAAAAAAGCAATACAAATACACAACGCATAACGGCTGCACTCCTGCTGTTTGCGCCTGCGTTGGGCTTGCGGGTTGGGGTTTGGCGCAAATAGGCAGGAGTGCTTTGTTAGCGGCTTTCATTTTTAAATTTATTCTTATGCGTGAAGTTACTTTTGAAAACATCAAATACGGCATGATGGTAGAAGTCCTGTCAGGAACAGGTAGCGGGTATCATGCCGGGTGTAAGGTTCTTTTTTTCAACTAAAAGGCGTTCTTGTTGGGAATATCTATGAATTTTTACCGTATTCCAGGCTAAGGCTTCGTGAATCTTATCAAGGCGAATCAAGGGATTATCAGAGGTTTTTCTTTCGACAACGGTTTGAGGGCTTGAAAAGAATGGGGCTAATAGTGTTGCTCAATATTACCTCGTTTCTTTTGAGGTTTACCCAAAAATTCATGGACTAAACATTACTAAAATGTTAAAGCACAAACCACATAAATTTTCATGTCGTCGAATTTTCAAACTCTGGTTCTGGAAGGGTTTTTTTATATGCCGTCTATGGGGGCATAAAGAGAACTCTTTCACTTATCAATGGTGTGATAGATGTAACCTCTCACGAGAGGAGTGGGAGGATTGATTTTTTTTGAAAATAATTCTCAAAAAACTTGACAATACAATAAGTATATGCTTATCTTTGCCCTATCGAAGCAATGAAGCGGAGATTAAAAGATTAAAAAATGAACTTCCAGTTTGCAAATCCATCAGAATTGAATTTCGGCGTTACAATGCACGAACTTTGTGCGGCAGAGGGCTTGGCGATTTACATGAAAGCCAACCGACTAAAAGAATCATTTAAGAAAACTCATCAAGAGTTTGCCGAAATTATAGGCATCGGATACGAAACGGAAGAAGACCAGTTAGCCGTCAATTATGCGGTCAATGTATGCGACCGTTTATTTCCTCACTACATCCAGCGCATCAAATGACAGCAAAGGAGTTTCTGATAGCAAATTCTGATAAAATTTCAGAAGCCGTAGAAAATGGCTATGACATCCGGCTGGATGAAGATGAGATTTTAGGTTGGATGGAGAAATACAAAAATTCAACTCACAAAGAACCCTTGACCTACAAGGAAATCAAAGCAAAATTTGGCAAAACAGACGATGATTTTGCTTTGATTTTCGGTTTAAAATCAAAAGCCGCCTTTGCCAATTCGTCCGCTTTTGAGCGGTACAAAGCGGCGGTCGAGCGGCTTTATATTTTATTTTCTAATTGCCGCTAACGGCTGCACTCCTGACGTGCCAGCCAGCGTTTGCCCTGCGGGTTGGGCTTGGCTGGCATGGACAGGAGTGCTTTGTTAGCGGCTTTTAAATTACTTTTATGAACATTTTTTTATGGTTTTTTAAATCTTCTGCCGTGAAAACAGCCCCTAAAAAGGTTATTTTCACCGAGCAGCAAGTCATGAACTATTGCATATCAAATGGAGCAATAAATTTCATGTGTAAAAATTGCGGCTCAACGCATTATGCGATGAACGTTGGCAGGCAATATTGCAAAGGCTGTGACTGTTGGGTTTGTGGTTATTGTGCTGGCACACTCTGCGGAGAATGCCAGCAAAAGCAAGAGAAGGTCAGTACTTGATTTTATTTTTATTTCAGCTTTTACCAGTTGCCGCTAACGGTCGTATGGACGCATC
>CAZEQP010000906.1:0-1728 GCA_964514345.1 uncultured Candidatus Obscuribacterales bacterium | reverse complement strand
TATCTGGCTACCGCTGGGAATTTCCATTCTGGCAGGAGCTTCGCGGTCAATCGCCACAGTTTGTTCATACGTGAGTGCACCTTGAATTATCGGCAATAAAGACCGCGATTTCAATTCATCCAGACTGGTCAACTCGCTGCACCATTCTGGCAAAAATTCAAGCCAGGGCTCAGAAGATAATTGAGGCAAATCCAATTCAGGCATCGAATCTTGCAAACATTTGATGCGAGCCAGATACTGTCTCGTTTCTTCGTCAACGAGTGCGCCAATATCTATACCCTGTTGTAGTAAACCTTGAGCTAGCGCGCCACCAGTATCGATATCAGAAGACAGCGCAGTGATATTTTCTTCGATCACTAGATCTAAAAATCTGGTGCGTTTAAATGCCACCACTTTGGAGCGCTGGCTATCAAATTCTACTTCTACCGAAGTAGAAAAATGTGATTTGGGAAGCCATTCTTTTTTCACAGCCGAGGCTTGCCGCACCATTGACTCCGATTTACCTGTTTCCATCAATTCTATGGCAAGAAACAATTCAGCATCAGCCACCGCACTTTCATCAGCCAGGCGCACACCACGACCACCTACCATAAGAGCGGTGTTTTTCCCCTTTTCGCGTCGGCGGCAAAGTCGGTCGCAATATGCAGTCAAAAGCGCACGCATAAGTGCTTCGTCTTCGCTTATTTGCTTAGTATCAGTGGACTGCAGTTTCTTTTCGATTGGCTTGATCAAACGCACAAGCTGCTCAGCGTCTTGAATGATTTGCTTGGCTTGACGCGCTGAAACCTCACCGGCATAGGAATGTCTCAGACCCTTTTCTTCGAACTGATTAATTAGAAACACTCTATCAAGAACGTCCGATTCAGAGCGATGAACTGCACCTTGTTTCTCTAGATCACGCTCTTTCTTTATAATGTCCCGCCTAGAGAGCAAAGCGGCACAGATGGCGGCATTGCGAGTTTGTCCAAGACGGGCACCTTCCAACATTAAGCGCGCCAGTCTTGGTTGCAGCGGCAGGCACGACATTTGCCTGCCGTCATCGGTCAAATTTCCGTCTTCAGTCGCATCCAGCCAATCAAGCAATTCTATGGCTCTGGTTAAATTATTTTGCGGCGGAGGCGAGAACCAGGGAAAAGCCGCCACATTTTTTTCACCCCAGGCAAGTAGTTGCAATACACATTCGGATAATTCAACACGTTCTATTTCCGGGCTATTGAAAGCCTCCATCGATTGTTGTTCACGCTCGCTCCATAAACGCAAACAATTTCCGCCCTGTGTGCGTCCGGCTCGTCCTGAGCGCTGGTCGGCGGAGGCTCTTGATATTCGCTCCAGATTCAAGCTATTCAAACCCAATCGAGGATCAAGTCGATTCACTCTGGCCATGCCGCTATCCACTACGGCAGTGACACCATTTATAGTGATTGAAGTTTCAGCCACATTTGTAGCCAGCACCACTTTTCGTTTGGACGATTCAGTCAAAACACGATGCTGATCTTCAAGAGGCATTTCTCCATACAGCGGCAAAAGGAGCGTATCTTGCAATGAATTTTCAAGCAAATCTCTGGTGGCATGAATTTCTCTCACACCCGGCAAAAATGCAAGTATATGTCCGGATGTTTTGGCGAGCATTTTCTTAATGCCTTCGCTCACACTCTGCTCGATACGGTCGGTCTTTTTTACAGAAAAATATTCCATCATAGGAACTCAGGTGGTTTTGAATCCAGCTTT
>CAZEQP010000905.1:0-1740 GCA_964514345.1 uncultured Candidatus Obscuribacterales bacterium | reverse complement strand
TCAATATATCGCTCATGACGAAATTCAAGTAAACAACATGATTTTGTACAACTTTCCCAAAGAGCATGTGCTGGGCATAACAGGCGATCGCACCATCATTTTGAACCCCAATTCACTGTTCCGCAAAGAGGTCCTGGAAGTAAATCAATGAGTGTAGATCTGGAATTTCTAAAAAAACTGCGGGAAGCCTTTCAAATTGAGGCTACAGAACACCTTGATGAGATTTCTAATCTTTTGCTGGCTCTGGAAAAAGACCCTTCTTTGAGCCGGGACTCTATTGAAAAAATGCTGCGCAATTTTCACAGCTTGAAGGGCTCTTCAAGAGCAGTGAATATGACTTCGATTGAAAAAACTTGCCAGGAAATCGAGTCTATTCTTGTAGAGCATAAATCTAATAATAAAATTTTGAGTGCGGAATTGACCGACGACCTTTACAAACTGGCTTGCTCCATGCTGGCTTGCGTATCTGCGCTCGATTTGGAAAGCGGCAATTCAAGCGGCTCCGAGCAACTCGAAAAACTCCTGGCCGGCGCCCTTTCTCGCACCTCCACCCCTAGCGATCCTGTGCCTAATCCGATATCGGATTGCGCACAAAACATACAAGATGAAAAAGAAGATGTCAAAATGCCGGCTGCAATGGGTGGGGCTCTAAACACCGGCACCATGCGCGTGCAAGTCGACCGCATGGAAGAAATAGTCAAGCGGCTGGAAGATCTGGTTTATGCCAAACTGGTTGCCGACCAGCGTCTGACCGACTGCGATGAATTGCACACCATACTGGGAAAATGGACCCGCCAGTGGCAGAGAATCAGACCGGAAGTGGAAAATGAAGCGCAAAAGTCCGGCTATAAGCAAAAAAATTATATTCAAGAATTTATAGATCTGCACGACAGTTTTGTAGGCAGACTGCAAGAAAAGCTCCTCAATCTGGAAAACTCGTTCCAGCAGGAAAAGCGCATCACCCACAATCTGGTGGATGGGCTTCTGGAAAAATCTCGCGAGCTTACAATGACACCATTTTCGGTATTGCAAGATTTGTTCGAACGCATAGTGCGCGACATTTCAAAGCAACAACATAAAGACGTCAAATTCAGCCTCAAAGGCGGCGAAACTGAAATAGACCGGCATATTCTGGACGAATTCAAAGAACCGCTTATTCATCTTGTAAGAAACAGCATCGACCACGGAATAGAATCCACTGAAGAAAGAACGCAGGCAGGCAAGCCCACTCAATCCAATATACATGTGCAATTACAGATGATCGACTCGGGCAAAGTGGAAATCAGCATTCAAGACAATGGACGCGGCATCGATCTGGAAAAAATAAAACAACAAGCAATCAATATGCGCATCATCACAGCCGAAAAAGCGGCAGAAACAAGCGACAAGCAGCTTTATGCATTGCTTTTTAGATCTTCATTTTCCACCAAAGACTCGGTGAGCGATATTTCGGGTCGCGGACTGGGTCTTGCCATTGTAAAAGAAACAATAGAAAAATTAGGCGGAACAATAGAAATTGACTCCAGTTTCGGTCAGGGAACAACTTTCCGTCTCATCGTTCCGGTGAGACGCGCCACAATGTTTGGTGTAACAGCGCTGGTGGACAATCAGACTCTGGTGGTGCCGACATCGGCCATTCGCTCGGCAGTGCGAGTGCGCGATTGCGATTCGCGCATAGTACAAGGCCGCTGGACCTTGAATTTCGGTGAACGTCTTGTTCCTATGGTCTGGCTGGCCGAC
>CAZEQP010000904.1:0-1744 GCA_964514345.1 uncultured Candidatus Obscuribacterales bacterium | reverse complement strand
TGGTAATAACGGACCAGAATATCGTTAGATAATGAGTGCGATTCTTTCAAATTCTCGATATATTTGTGCAATTCGATGATATTCATTTCGGTGGGCAGTACCCCGCCTGAATCAAGCACTTTTTGAGCGTTTTTAATGCCCGGAATCCTCAATTTGTCGAACTGTAAAATACGAGTAATATCGCTGGTTCCGCTAATTACATAAGTGCGTCCTTTTTCAAGCACCCACTCACCGTGACGAAATACGCCTGAAGCGGCGGCAATGATCTGGACCAATTGATTTCTGGTGAAGTCCATAATTATGACGTTGCTCAATTTTTCGCCTGAATACTGGTCGACAAAATAAATGCGTTGCAATTTCATATTCTGGTCGCGTTCCATATAAGTGAAATTGGCCTGACCGGCAGGCATTTCGGCTTTATAAAGAGCCAGGAACTCAAGCTTTTTGGAAGCACGGTTGGCTACAGGAACAATAGCCTCGTTAATGCCGAAACTGACCAGACTGGTGAAAACACCGAATAGTAGCGGTGCCACCATTATTCGATAAAAACTGACGCCGCTTGTACGCAAAGCGATAATTTCAGAATCACCCGACAAACGGTTGAACACAAGCAATGTGCCTAAAAGCACACCGATTGGGATAGTCATAACAATGACTGCAGGCAAGTGCAAACCGATAATGCTCAAAGCCATATCGATAGGTACACCGGAGCGCATGATTAAGCTGAAAACCAGTTTGAGCTGGTCGGCACCGAACCAGACGCCTGTGACTATGCCGACACCGAAAAGCAACGGCTGCCAGAATTCGTTTGCAATATATCTGTCCAGTAATTTAGGCTGAATCATAGAGTGAAATCCTCGCCCAAATAGTGTTTGCGTGCAACAGGGCTGTTGGCCACTTCATGCGAACTGCCTGCCACAAGAATTTTGCCTTGATCTATGAGATAGGCTCTATCCGTAATCCTCAAGGTAGCTCTGGGGTTGTGGTCGGTCAGGAGCACGCCCAGATTCCATTCGTCACGCAGTCTTCGAATGAGAGCCTGAATGTCTGAAATAGAAATAGGGTCGATACCGGTAAAAGGTTCGTCAAGCAAAATAAAATGCGGCTCTGAAGCAAGACAGCGAGCAATTTCAAGACGGCGGCGCTCACCACCGGATAATTGAACGGCTGCGATTTCTTGCAAATGATCAAGACTGAATTGAGCAAGCAAATAATCAGACTTCTCTTTTTGTTCGCGGCGTGACAATCCTCGCAACTCGAGAATCATCATCATATTTTCTTTGACAGTAAGTTTTCTGAAAGTGGAGTTTTCCTGAGGCAAATAACCAATGCCCATGCGGCTTCTCATATGAATTGCCATCTTGGACAATTCTTTTCCGTTTAAGCTAATACTGCCTTTTTCAGGTTTTACAAGACCTAGCACCATATCGAAAGATGTTGTTTTACCGGCACCGTTTCTGCCCAGAAGACCTACAACTTCTCCGCGCGAGACTGTGAAACTGACTCCGTCTACTACACGTCTGCCACCATAAGTCTTCTGCAGATCGTTGACGAACAGAGTAGTTGTTTGATTTGATGCGGAGTCAGGAGAATATCCGGTAAAAGGATTGGCTTGCTGGATCAAAGTTGCTTCTCCTTGGGCTTTTTATCGTTATCTGATTTGTCAGCAAACTGACGGATACGCGGTTCGTCTGCTTCCGGTTTTTGCTGTTTGGGTGCAGGCTGAATATCTTGTTTCAGATTC
>CAZEQP010000903.1:0-1744 GCA_964514345.1 uncultured Candidatus Obscuribacterales bacterium | reverse complement strand
CCGGTTTTTGATTGGAATTACAATTGCCGATCAAGGTATGTTATCAATCAGGGAGGGAGCCGAAGCAGCAAGACTTATTCCATCCTGCAAGTGCTTTGCTTTCGCGCAATGGAAAGGCCCGGAACGGTTATCACTGTAACGGCTGAAACGCTCCCAACGCTCAGAAAAGGCGCAATAAGGGATTTTAATAAAATCATTGAGCAGCAACCGTTTAAGTCATGGGTGGAGGGCGTGAACAAATCAACAAATACCTATCTTCTTTCCAATTCCAGTATCATTGAATTTGCGGCCTTTCCTGATGCGGATGCGGCAACGCACGGAGGCCGGGATTATGTATTTGTAAATGAGGCGAATCATATCAATTTCGATATTGTCAAACAGTTGATGATGCGAACGTCGAAGCAGGTGTTCATCGACTTCAATCCTACTAATGATTTTTGGGCACACGAAAAGTATCTGGCAGAGCCGTCCGCGCAATGGTTTTTCAGCACATACCGGGATAATCCATTTGCTCCGGAGGAGATGGTGAAGGAGATTGAGGCGTACAAAACTGACAGCCCGGAGCACTACAAAGTGTATGGCCTTGGTAAACGCGGATCTTTGTCCGGTCAGGTGTTCGGAAATATTCAATGGGTGAATGAGTTCCCGGCATACGCCACGGAGCGCCGGTACGGGATGGACTTCGGGTTTACCAACAGCTACACCGCTATTTGTGAAATCGCACTGGCAAACGGTCGGATTTATGGCCGGGAACTACTCTATGTTCGGGGGCTGACAGAACCTGAAATCTTGCAAAAAATGCAACAGTTGAACCTATCGCGGAATATCCGGGTAGTGGCTGACAGCGCAAACCCGATGCTGATAACATACCTCACTCAGTTGCACAATGTCGGTGGGGTAATGATGGGAGGGTACGCCGTTGTCCCTTGCAAGAAAAAGAACGTTCGGGAAGAAGTGGAGGCAATGAAGCGATATCAGTGGAATATTACGGACGAATCAACCAACTGGAAAAAAGAGGCAAAGAATTACATTTATCGGAAAGACCGCGACGGGGGGCTGGATAACGAGCCGGTAAAACAATTCGATCACCTTTGGGACGCGGCGCGCTATGCGTTCCTGGATTTAGTTGGGGGTGAAAAGTTGCCGCAATTCCTGTAACTTTGTGCTGAAAATAAGCGACCGCTTAGATGTTAATACAGATAAGTCATCATTCCAACAATGTTTGTTTTCGCCTTACCACTTGCACTTTTCGCAGAAGAGCAAGTGGTTTTTTATTTTAAAACCCTTATCTTGGTGCCACTTTTCATGAGATTATATACGGGTTTTTACTGGCCCTGCGATATTGCAGGAGGTAGAAAAAGATTTGTGTAATGATTTCCTTGCCCCGACAAACGAGCCGGGGCATTTTTTTAACCATCAAAAATTAGAACAATGAATTGGATTGACTTAAAAGAGCAGGTTCCAGAATTGGAGCAAAAAGTTCTTTGCTGCACAGCAGGAGATACAGAACCGGAAATACTTATTTATTCAAAGGTAAAATCATACGACAAAGGCGGGAGGGTGTTAGAGAAGATGAAAACACCTGCTTTTTGTAGAGACTTAGATCATGAAGATTTTGCATGGCCGGAGCGTGAATTTTATCCAGATGTTACACACTGGATGCCATTGCCAAAGCCGCCTTGCATTTAATTTTTAACCATCAAAATTGAATTATGATATTAGATATTTTATTTGTCGTGTTTGC
>CAZEQP010000902.1:0-1745 GCA_964514345.1 uncultured Candidatus Obscuribacterales bacterium | reverse complement strand
ACGCCACATTCAACAATGCAGACACTGTGGAGCGCGCATTTCTGGAAAACAAAGACCAGATAGCTTGTGTCATAGTCGAGCCTGTAACAGGTTCAATGGGAGTGATACCACCCAGAGAAGGCTTTTTGCAAAGCTTGAAAGACCTCTGCAAAAAATATGGTGCTCTTCTTATATTCGATGAAGTGCTCACCGGATTTCGTGTCGCTTTAGGTGGTGCCCAGGAATATTACGGAGTCCGCCCCGACCTCACCTGTCTTGGTAAAGCACTTGGTGGCGGCATGCCAATCGGCGCATACGGCGGGTCCGCCGAATTAATGGATCATCTCATGCCATTAGGTGGTGTTTATCAAGCCGGGACTTTCTCAGGAAATCCCTTATCGATGGCAGGCGGTGTCGCCACTCTTAAGAAACTGATGCTCACTGGCATTTACGGCTCACTGGAAGAAAAAGCCGGCTGGCTTTTCGGCGGCATGCGCAACGCCCTGCAAGAAATTCACGACAAAACAGGTACCACCGCCGGCGTTCAAATTCAAAATGTCGGCTCAATGTTTTCTCTTTCCTTTTGCGAACATCCAATCACAAACTGGGGCGATGCCCGCTCTATTGATTGCGAGGCTTATGCCAAATTTTTCCATGCATTATTGAGCCGCGGTGTTTATTTTCCCCCTTCAAGCACTGATGCTGCTTGCATCTCGCTTGCCCACAGCGCAGGCGACATCGCCGACACTGTAGAGGCATGCAATGGTGCCTTTTTGGAAGTTTTGGTGACATAATATATTTATGGATAAAGATTCAAACAATGTTGATCCTTTCCTTATCGAATTAGTTGATAAGCTGACAAAAACGTACAAACCGTTAAAGGTATATCTTTTCGGTTCAAGGGCAGTTGGTACCGCTTCACCAGTAAGTGACTACGACATATTGGTAGTAGTTCCTGATGACAGTCCTGAGGAATTGAAATCTTCAACACTTGCGTATGAAGCGATGTGGGGAACATCTGTTTGCGTGGACGTACTTGTGTGGACAGAGAGTAGTTTTAATAAACGTTTGGACATAGAAAACAGCCTGCCAGCCAAAGTGGCTAAAGAAGGTCGCATACTTTATGCCGCCTGAAGAGAGAGCATCAGACACTCTTGAATGGTTTCGTAAAGCCAAACACGGAATCATGGCGGCAGAGCTTATTCACGCTGGCGCTCCCGAACTTGGTGATGAAGTTGCCTTTCATTGCCAACAATCAATTGAAAAATCGCTAAAAGGATTTCTTTTTTGGCACAATAAACCCTTTCAAAAAACGCATAATCTAGTGGTTTTGAGTAATGAATGCATTTCCATCGATTCAACACTCGAGTCTCTTTTGAAAAAGACCGCCCCACTCAATCAATTCGCCGTAGGATACAGATATCCAGGTCAAGAAATACATCCATCTACTGAAGAAATTGAAAGTATGATTGCTCTGGCAAAGGAAATTTACGATGCGATTATTAAGCGAATACCCTCAGAAGTCCGTCCAGATTGAAAAGAGTATATTTTCATTCTTTTTAGCACTGGATATGCTGATTATTTTTGCTCTGTACAGAACAAAGGTCACGGCAGGTTATTTACTCGTTTTCCAAATGCTAAATACTCACCTTGTTCTGGCTGATTTCATCTTCAAAATCATTAGGTCGCGCTTTTCTTACACAGATTCATCTTATATCAGCTAAAATCCGGAGCGCATTTTCACCAGATCAGAAAATGTATCCCAT
>CAZEQP010000901.1:0-1760 GCA_964514345.1 uncultured Candidatus Obscuribacterales bacterium | reverse complement strand
ATAAAGGCTGGCTCCCTTCAAGGCTTGTGATACTACAAGCGGTGCCATGAACAGTCCTTGGAAAATGCTTCTGTATTGATTGTATGAAACGCCCAGATGATCTCCGACTCCCGGCGCCGTCAGTCTGTTTGCCGCATTTAATACACATTCTTCCTTTCCGGCCAGATAACCGCCTGTGATGGCAAGTCCGCCCCCCGGATTCTTAATCAGAGAGCCTGCTACAAGATCGGCACCAATTGCTGTAGGTTCAATCTCTTCCACAAATTCGCCATAACAGTTGTCCACCAGAACGATTGCATCACTATCCACTTCTTTGGCTGCATCAATTAATTTCTTGATTTCAATCTGAGAAAAAGACTTGCGCTCAACGCTGTATCCGCGCGATTTTTGAATGTAATAAACTTTTGCTTTGCCGTTCTTTTTCAAAAAAGCTTTTATTTCCTCAGAGCTGTAAACTTGCGGATTTAAATCCAGCTCTTGATAGGTCGCGCCCAGCGATTTCATATTTCCGGGCTTGTTATCACGCAGCCCCAGAACCGGTTCAAGCGAATCATAAGGTGGTCCGGTCAAAGTAACGAATTTGTCGCCTTTGCCAATATTTCCCAGAATGGCACAAGCAAGAGCGTGAGTTCCGGACACAAATTGCATACGCACACAAGCCCGCTCAGCTCCGAAAATAGTGGCAAAAGCCTTATCCAGTGCAATCCTTCCTGGATCGTCAATGGCATAGCCGGTTTTTTCCACAAAAAATTCTTCGGTCAATTTTATTGAACGAAAAGCCTCGGTAACTTTGCACTGGTTTTTGTAGGCAATTGAGTCTATTTGAGCGAACTTGTCAGACAGATCTTTTTCCGCCCTCTCGATCAAATTTTTAACCCTTGATTCCATTGAACTATTGAAGCAGATTTATGCCGTCCAAAAATTGAACTCTCCTCAGAAATTACTCGTCTATAGAAGTAGGAGGGTATGACCATGCTTCCAAACTGGAGTGCGCTTTTATTTGAGGAAAGTTGCCGTCAGTGCGGCAAATTAGTTCCTTGCGGTCTTTCTAATTCCAATCAGTTATTGACTCTTTGTCCCGGCTGTAGACTTTTCATCCAAATTAATAATAACTCTGTTACTTTTCTAGATCTGGAACTTGAATCAAAGTTATTTTTGATGCCGGTCATTAAAGCTACAACCTATGACGGTCCTGCCCAGCGTATGATTCGCCGTCTCAAATATGACGATGACAGACTTGTCGCTTGCGACTTAGCTGATTTGATGTTTTCATCTTTCCGCGCCATTACTCAGGATCAGAACTTGATTGTCTGTCCGTATAATCTCATCATTACTCCTGTACCACTGCATAAATCCAAAACACGCCAGCGAGGATACAATCAAGCCGGGCTTCTTGCCCTTCAACTTTTCAAAAAGATGCGCCGTCTGCGCCGGTCTCGGTATGAAGAATTGCTTGAACGTACCAGAGAAACAAGTCCCATGTTCGGACTCAATCGCAAAGAACGATTTGAAAATGTACAGATGGCTTTCGCTTGCCATCGCTTCTCCCCTCAATATCTGAAAGGAAAAACAATTATTTTAGTCGACGATGTTTTTACTTCTGGAGCCACATTGAAAGAATGCGCCCGCACTCTGGTATTATCTGGCGCAGAATCAATCATCGCCCTTACTGTCGCCGGCGGTCCTTGACCAAAAACACAAGTGACACTTGTCACTTGTCACTTGTCACTTGTCACTTGTCACTTGTCACTTGTCACTTG
>CAZEQP010000900.1:0-1760 GCA_964514345.1 uncultured Candidatus Obscuribacterales bacterium | reverse complement strand
GCAAATTACCCTTACGAATCAGACACTGACAAAATCAATATAGCCATGCAAGAAAATGTTCTTGTCCAACTTGAAAGTCTGAAAACTCATCCTTGTATTGCAGCCAAAATGGGAAGAGGCGAATTGAATCTGCACGGCTGGACATACAAGATTGAAACCGGCGAAGTATTTGCTTACAACGAAGAATCCGGACAATTTGAACTTCTGGCTGACGTGCCTCAGATGAAGCAAGTGGCGCAAAAGAAAGTACTATCGGCATCTATTTGAAAATTCTGGTCGTCCAGCCAGACCTGATTGGTGATGTCGTTTTGACATCACCTTTTTTGCGCGAATTGAAAAAGCTTTATCCTCAGAGCAAAGTCACACTTGTCGTTCATCCGGACTCATTTAATATAGTGGAGTTATGCCCTTATGTGGACAAAATAATAAAATATGATTGTGATCGCAGCGGATGGTTCGGCAAAAAATGGAAATTTGCCAGACAAGCGATCAAACTGAGCAACTCTGGCTTATTAGAGACACAATTTGATCTTGCTCTTTTCCCTCACTGGGACACAGACAATTACGGCGGCAGTTTCATTTGCGCATTGAGCAAGGCTCGCAAAAGAATTGGGTTTTCCAGTTATTGCAACAGCAACAAAGAGTGTTTGAATGAAAGCTACGACAAATTTTTCACCGAAACTATAATCACGAAAACTATCCGCCACGAAGTAGAACAGAAACTTTTTATGCTTGAACATCTAGGCTTGAAAAATCCTGATAAATCGCTTGAATTGTGGCTCAACAAGGCAGATGAAAAATTCGCCTCAGAATTTCCTGCTCTCAGAGACAAAAAAAGAAAATTAATTGCATTTGGCATGGGAGCATCTTTACCCAGAAAAAAATGGCCGATTGAAAATTATATTGAAACGGCGAGACAGTTAAAAAAGGATGAACTGGATATTTTGATCGTAGGCTCCAGTGAAGATATTGAAGACGCGAAAAAACTTCAATCTTCTCTTGAGAAAAATATTTTTGATGCCACAGGTAAAACCACGCTGAGGCAAGCGGCAGCACTTCTGAAACACTGCTATTTATACATCGGCAATGATACAGGTCCAATGCATCTTGCCGCCGCTCAGGATGTGCCTTGTATTGTGGTTTCCTGCCATCCCCCGCAATCTTCTGACGTGAAGCCGCTTTCACCCATTCGTTTTGGTCCCTGGCAAGTGAAGAACAAAGTTTTGCGTCCTCATCCTGATGCACCCATGCATACCAGGCCGCACACAGACGAATGGCATTCTTCTTATTGTGATTTTTGTTCCGGACAATACTGTACTTGCATAGATACTATTTCAACAGATAGAGTACTGGAAGCTGTGGGAGAATTTTTCTAAAAAGGTCCGCTGTGCATATTGGCGCTTACATCAGCGTGCGGCAATGAACTGAAAACTTCTTCTTCATCCTCAGGCGTGGAAAGAATATGACCAGTCCCGTCTTCTTCATAACCGGCTTCGGTACTTTCATCGGCACCGCGAAATTCCGGCTGATTCACTAATTTATAAAAGCCGAGAAAAAGTAAAATAATGAGAGCGCAGACGGAATAAAAGAAGATAACGATCGATGCGGCGTCGAAAATCATTACAACTTTCGTCCGTCTGCGCTCTCAAATCCGAAACGATCCAGCATGTAAATCAAAGGAGGACTCACAAGGACAAAAAGAAAAAAGATAATTGCTATAGTGTCCAGAATCATGCTGGAGCCCGCTTTATGCAATCACA
>CAZEQP010000899.1:0-1761 GCA_964514345.1 uncultured Candidatus Obscuribacterales bacterium | reverse complement strand
CAACAATGTGCTGGACACGATGAACCAACACATATCGAACCTGAAACAAGAGCGGCGGCTGGAATACACCGGCCAAGGCTCTCAACAAACATAGACAGGCATGGGTAAGAAAATCAAGGGACGCAAGCCCTACAAAGACCGGGGCAGAATAAAGGTTCAGCGCAGTATTGCGCTCTACAAAGAGCAATGGGATGCGTTGGACGCGCTTGGCAACGGAAAGGCCTCGGAAACCATCCGCCTAATTTTGGCGGAAAACGGGTTTCCAATTAAGGAGCAACCTAACTCACAATCTAAAAAATATTAAGCAATGAATATTTCTAATTTGTACAAGCCCAAAGTACTTGCCGCGCTTTTTAATGCGGCAAAGCCGCTGGGTATGGGGAGGCTGCATTATCGGCCCGAACACATCATGGATGACCAGGAGGCTGAAAAACTGCTCGATTCAGGCCAGACGTGGTTTGACTATCACGAAGGCCGCTTGATGAAAATAAACATGGCGACGGACGAAATAAACACATGGGGATACAACCGCGACAACGGCGAAAACTCGGCAGAGAATGCCGTTGCCCGTGCTTTTTCGGAGTTAAACACCACAGAAGAGTTTTTTCAAGGGCTTGAGCAATTGAGACTGAATAATACATTATGACCATACAATCCACCATACAAGCCGCCGTATCCGGCACCCTGCAAGCCTCAAAGACATTTGATGTCAAGACGCTTGCCGAGTTCAAAGAGGCCGCCGCCCAGATGCTGGCAGCGCAAATAGCGATGAGCAAGAGCGGGAAGCGGGCATGCTTTAAAGGCGGGCAGGGTAAGTTTGCCCAACTGTCTTTTGAGGAGGCAATTGTCCGAGTGACCCTGAAAGAGGGGGCAAAAGAAACGGCTGTGACGGAGACAAGCAAAGCGGCCTTCCACGAACCTGCAAACGCAGCCAGCCGCGTCACGCAAAAGGACACGGTGGCCGCATTCATATTGTGGAAGCAAAACGAAAGCGGTCAGCCTGTTTGCAGGAACGACATTTGGGAATTTCACCAAAAGATAGGCCCAAATTGCCCACTTGGGCAAATGAGCAATGTTTCTCGTGCTGTGAACGAGATAATCCGCGACGGCGCAACGGTGAAGTGCCGGGAATACAAGATAGAAATGAGGGAAGCCAAACGCCACGGCAACGGGAAAACGCCCGTGGAGCATTTTGTCTTAGTGCCTGTTTCTTCACAGCCGCCAGCAGACTGGTGGCAAGCCGAACTTTTCACATGAACTAATAAACGTATGAAAAAACTACAACTGCTTAAAAATAATCAAGACCGCGACTGGACAGACTTGGCGTGGGTAGACGAGTTCAACGATTTCCTGCAAGGCAAAATGCCAGACGGCATTACCATGCCAGACCCGCCAAATCTCACAGAAAAACAGGCCTTTTCGGTTATTTGGTATCTACAGGAGCATTTTTGCTTGATACCCGACAATATCGAGCGGTGTGTCGATTGTGGCGTTTTTTTCGACTCAAACGGAGAAGGCGACTACGACGAAGAACTTGGCAATTTTTGCGACAATTGCTACTCACAAGCCATTTTTGATGGCAAAATAAAAGAAGGCAATGACCAACATTGAAATGTTCACATGCAACCACTACTAATTTTCGCACTGCTAATAGCAGCATCTTGCCACCGCCAACACTTCCCAGAAACCCAAACCTGCGATGCAGACAGCCGATACTACCCGGGAAGCCCCGTGCTTATCGCCAAAATAGAGCCGGGCGGG
>CAZEQP010000898.1:0-1761 GCA_964514345.1 uncultured Candidatus Obscuribacterales bacterium | reverse complement strand
CACTGAGGAGTTTTTCGCCGGTTTCTCTTTAGGTGTCTTAGTCTTTCCATCGCTTTTGATTGGCGTCACTTTATTCACTTTCCGCTGTGCCTCATCTGGTCCGCCGTGAAAATCACCCACTTCTTTGCACTTATATTTGCCTTTGAATATTTTTTGCACTTCCTTGCATCCATGAGATTCTTCAGTCTCGTCTTTGGCAAGTGCGACCTGTGTGTTGAGAGTGAAGGCTAAAACAGCAGACAAAGCTTTGAACTTGGCTGGAGAAGTGTTCATTAAAATAACCCCTGATTAGTAACTAAACTCCAGGCTGCCAGATTAATTCGAGTTGCGCAAGTTGAGGAATTACAAAATTGCGCCGGATCACGGTAATAAAGACTTTTCGGCTGTGTTAAACTTTTGCCCCCGAATCCATAAAGAGGACACATTTTATGTCGATAACCGAAAAAGAGCATGAAGAGTTTTGCAAAGCCAAGCCCACCAAAGAGCATGAATGGCTCAAAAAATTGGCAGGCGAGTGGTCTTTTGAAGGTGAAGCCGACATGGGTCCTGATAAGCCCAAAATGAAATCAGAAGGCGGCGAAACAGTCCGCGCTTTGGGAGAGCTCTGGATGGTGGCTGAGGGCTGGATGAAAGGACATGACGGCGAAGAGCATAAAACAATGATGACAGTCGGCTATGACCCCAAAACAAACCGTTACCCCGGGACCTGGGTCGGCTCTATGATGACTCACATGTGGGTTTATGACGGTGAAATGAACGCGGCAGGCAATGTGCTTACTTTGAATGCGGTGGGACCGTCATTTTCAGATCCTAAGAAAACAGCTAAATATCAGGACATTATCGAAATAGTAAGTGATAACGAGCGCCTGTTGAAATCGCAATTCCAGACCGAAACGGGTGAATGGGTGCACTTCATGACTGCTCGTTACAAGCGCAAAAAATAAGCCTGATTTGTATTAAGGAGAATACGGATTCTCGAAATTAATCACGTGGTTCACCGGATCAAGCGTGTATTTCAGTCCTTCCAGAAAAGCTTGACCTAAGATTGGTCTTTTCACCGGGGAACTGGGATAAACTACGGCTGGAACATGGTGCTTTTCGATTGAGCCGATTTTCACCGTGTTGATCATCAGAATTGATCTGTTTCCACCCGAGAAACGACCTATTCTAGTGTGACTCAAATTGAGCTGAGCGAATTGTTGTTCTGAAAAGGTCATGTACGGATCGCCCGTATCCAGAATCATTTCACATTCTCTGCCTTCAATTTCAACAGTGAGAACAATGTGGTTGTTTTCTTGATAATAAGGAACTGCGTTTTTGCCGAAGTTTTTGTAAAGGGGTGCTCGAGCCGTTTTTTGCTTTAGAGTTTTCAATTTTTTTAGATGGAGGGTTCTATTAATAGTATCAATCTGATATTCAAAATCCTTGAAAAAGGTCTGCCCCAGAAGTGGTGGCGTGTTGCTTTCGTTGTCCGAGTCTTCAACTACATAAACAGGCATTGTTCGAGTGATGGCTCCCACAGTCAATTTTACAGTGCCAGTCTTTGTATAAATATCACCGAGGATGCCGCCCAGTCTTTGATTGCGGCCTGAGGTTTTGACTTTGATTTTTTGTGCATCGAGCCAGCGTCTGGGGCAGATGGTTACTGCGGCTCCGGTGTCGAACATCATTTTGGTTGCCACGCCGTTTATTTTTACTGGGACAGAAAATCGCGGGTCGCCTGCAATCGGCTCATATGAAACTTTTGTTTCGGCAGGAAGG
>CAZEQP010000897.1:0-1762 GCA_964514345.1 uncultured Candidatus Obscuribacterales bacterium | reverse complement strand
GTAATCATTTGTATTGGCCTGGATACAATATTTCAATTGACCTTGATGTTGTCCGTTACAGGCTTGACAGTACATTCAGGCATACTAAAAACATGGATGCATTGTCCGACTATAAGGAATATTTGAGAAAGGCAATCAGAAAAGTCATGTCTAATTTCGGACTTACGCAAGCAGCCGTAAAGGCTAACGGTGGCCCTGCCGCGCGTCATTTATATCGTATTGAACACGGAGAACAAGAACTCACTGCGGCAATGATAGACAGATTGTCTTGCGCCCATGGGCTATCTTCTGATGTTTACATCGAAGAACTAATTGCCGCCTGCGACGAGATTGTAGAAGAGGAAGCCGAGGCCAGGAGTGGTTTCAAAAAAGGCGCCTGATTAGAACATCTGAAAGTTTTTTACTGATTCTCTTCCTTGTCCCTGCTAGAGTAGGCGGAATCATGAATTTTAAGATAATACTTCAATCTACCTTATTCGCTTTGGGATTTTTTTCCTTGTCGGTAAGTGCGGTCGCGTGCCCGCCGATGCATGTGGTGATCAAGGAGCGCGAAGCGCAAGTTGATTTGTTGAAACCAACGGATAATCGAGGGGAGCTGATTATTTACGAACTGGACAAGTCTGGAAAAGCTTTGTCTGAAGAATATCTTTCTTACAACGATTTTTACCAGAAGTATTTTAAAGACGGCGATAAACAGATAGTGGAAGGCACTCTGGAGCCTCATGTAATCAATGAAAGAACTTCCAAGCACTGTCCAAAATGTCATAACATGCATGAGAAAGGTATAGAAAATGAAAGGTGGGGTTTTAAAAATAAAACTGGAAAAGTTGTAATTCCACCCAGATACTTGGAAGTTCACCCGTTTAAATGCGGCAGAGCTGCGGTTCGCAAAAATAAAAAATGGTTTTTCATAGACGAAACAGGAAAGAAAATCACCGAAGATTTTTTGAATATTCAAGACTATTCGCAGAATCTTGCAGCAGTGAATAATATTCAAGGTTGGTTTTTTGTCGATAAGAATGGAAAACAAGCATTCTCTCAGGCTTTCGACAATGTTGAGTCTTTTTCTGAAGGATTGGCACAAGTACGCTTTGGCGAGAAGTCATTCTTTATTGATACAACAGGTAAGAAGGTCTTCGAATGCAAGGACTATAAATATTACGACTTCAAGAATGGGCTTAGTGTAATTGATTTATGGAGATATTATCATTCCAAGCCTTCTGAGTATGGACTTGTAGATAAAGCCGGCACAGTTGTCGTCAAGCCGCAATATTCACGTATTTATCAATTTGACGACGGCCGAATCTTTGCCGAGAAACGCAATAATGATTCAATATTTGAAAAATGTCTTCTACTGGGCATGTATTTGATCAAGTTTCGCTCCGAAAAACATGGCTATGAAGTAGACTGGAAATACCCTGCTCCCGGCAGTGTTCGCCAGGCTCTGGTAGATTTGAACGACATTTTCGATGACAATTTCAAATCTAGATTTCGAAGTCTTTCAAAAGAAGAAATGAATGCTGCACTGGCCAATTTTCACCAGTTTTTCGGATATGAATGGAAGCTAACTTCAGGACAGAACAAGTCTCTAATCAGCGAGTTTAAGTCGCGAGGGATAACTGAGCCTGATCAAATGGTGGCAAATATTTTTCAGCGGTATTGGACACAGTTGCAATCTCAAAAACAAATTTCTACAGTGAAAACAGAATGGGGTTCCCCCCTTTTTCCGGACACCCAGCATAGAAGTTTGCTCAGGCTGCCC
>CAZEQP010000896.1:0-1767 GCA_964514345.1 uncultured Candidatus Obscuribacterales bacterium | reverse complement strand
CTATATTGATGTGCTTTCAGACCTCATAATAAAGTATGTATCAAAATGGGATGATGCTCTGCCAATGCCACCTTCAGAGATGATTCAGTCATTGATGGACGACAATAATTTGACTCAAAAAGATCTAATTCCTCAGCTCGGCACCGCCAGTCGTGTTTCTGAATTTCTAAAAGGTGAACGCGCGTTGAGCAAAGAACAAGCAAAACGACTGGCGAAAAGATTTTGTTTGAAAATTGAAGCGCTGATTTGAGTCGATAAGTTTGTTCGCGAGATTCAGTCAGTAATTTCAAAAGTTGCTGATACCACAGATGTTACGCGCTTCTGCCCTGTTGCGAAGTCACCTGTTGCTGACTCATCGGCCCCTTCAACCATCATGGGCGTAGCTCGAATTATGTTGTTGTTCGAGTTTGGAAAATATGAGTATCTGTCTTGAAGTCCGGCTATAGTCGATCCGGCTTCTCGAATCACCAATATTTTTCCAAGCTGAGAGCTGAGCTGAGTCGCCATGGCTTGAGCTTTCTCTTTTGCTGCGTTGATGGCGAGTACTCGCGCTTCGTCTTTCCACTTGCGCGGATTAGTGATCCTGAAATCGAGACTATCCATTCTGTTTGCGCCGGATTCAATCGCGTCAGCCAGAAGTGCCGGCACGCTGGGAAAATCTTTCACCACTACAGTTATTCTTTTGGAGACTTTGTATCCTTCCGGTTTTGTGCCGCTGTCATATTTCCCCGGAGCAAATGTGGGCTCGACTGTGATTTCACTGGTTTGAATGTTTTTGGCAGGGATTTTGTGCTTGGCAATTACGCCAAGAATTTGTTTTAAAACTCGTTCGTTTTCAGCGTAGCTGGCGCGGATATCTTTGTTCCAGGAACGAACCCCCAGAGCGATAACAGCCTCATCCGGAAGGGCATAAACTGTGCCGGTTCCAGTTACCTCTACATATCTGGTTCCAGGAGATATCAAAGGATTTGCGTCAAAAGCCTGCACTGGCAGTGAAAAGCTAGATAAAAGCGCCAGAGAAAAAAGAATGACTCTTGGTTTGGTGCAAAAAACTGGTTTCATCCGGTCGATCCTCCATGGAAGTTCTATAGGATAAACCAGACCAAGCTGAAATATGGGATAAGACACATAGTCTGTATTACTAATTCATCTAATAGGGAAAAATTGAAGTTAGGGAAACATCACAATGGTTTCAGCGTCGTTAGCACTGTGAGATTTTCGGAGCACCACGAAAATGACCAACATTAAGAAATCCCGTTTGGAAAAATCTTTCCTCTTAACCGCCCTCAGCGCAATCATGCTTGCAAGCGGCACAGTATTTCCGACGAAAGCAATGGCTGACGATTTTAATACTGGCTCAACCCGTTTGAGACGCGGATCTGCGCCCTCTTCTGCTTCCACGTTTTCATCATCTTCGTCGACAACGAGAGCACCGTTACAGGGCGTCGCCGACATGTCTGTTTTTACTGAAAAGCAAGACACCACGCTAAATGCAGGCGTGAAGACTGAGCAACCAGCCGCCAAAGATAGTGGGCTGATCAAGGGCAACGCGCTGACAGCCTTTTCCACAACTCCGGCTGTGAAGCTGAATACCGGCACTCAGCAGAGCGTTAAATTGCAACCCACCACATTGACCGGTGGCGCCAATTCGCTCATGGCATTCAACAAAGAAGATGCCACCGCTCTGCATAATACTGATATTGCAATTTTGATAGACACATCAAGCTCAATGAAAGAAAAACTTTTTCCTGAGAATCTCAGCCGCTG
>CAZEQP010000895.1:0-1770 GCA_964514345.1 uncultured Candidatus Obscuribacterales bacterium | reverse complement strand
GAAATAACGGAAAGAAAATAAACGCAGTAGCCATAATTATTGAAAAAATCAGGGCAGCACCTTTCAGATTAGTTTTCACAAACTGATCAGGATCGCCTTGCGGATAGTGCCACCACTTCAGATTTTTAACTGTAAAAGGCATTACTATCCAGTTCATCGCAGAGACAGACAATAAAATTGACGCCAGCATTTTAAAAACATGGGGTAGCCCGCTAAAAAGCGGAAAGGTCACCAGAACTTGCAAAAGCAACATTGTAGGATAAAGTGCCACAAGCACAGTCAAAGCCATTTTCCAGGGTGGAATTTTAGTCTGTGCAGCCGGTTGCATCCATAGATCGAAACCGCTGCCTATACGGCGCATTTTAAAATCGCCGAAATTTTCATTGAATTCTTTATTCAGCGCCGCACGCTCGGAAGAGCCGACCCAGGCATCCAGATTTTCTTTGCTGTCGAAGCGGACAATAGTAATCCACTCCTCATGCAATCCGTCGGCAGGCGGAAAAACCTCTGTACGTTCATAGCCGGGAAACTTGGAAGAGGCATCTGTCATATTGTGCTGCCATTTTAGAAAAGCCTCTGACTTTTCAGGAGGAATGACCTGCGAAATAACCATCATTAAGTCTGCCCCGGGAGGCATGACGTTTGGCGTTATTTTTTTCAGTTCTTCCTGCACAGATAAATTCCGTTTGCCCCATACACTGGTCATTTTCGCCGATTGACAACAGTTTACGCCTAAAGACGGTTTGCCTTTTGTAATTATGATATGCTGACTTTACGTTTGCCATCTCCGGTATGGGTTTATTTTTGGGGAATTATGGGCTTTTCAAGCGCTAGAAACAAATTACAAAAAGGCATTTTTGCAACCAGTCTTTCTCTTTTTCTTTTAGGTGCCGGTATGCCTGCCGGTCTGAGTGAAGAAATAAAAGAGACAAAAGAACCAGAATCCATTGTATTAAATGCGATGGAAAAAGAACTGAACCGGTCTTTCAGCAAATTGAAAGACATCGGTCCGGAAAAGCTCTACTTCTTGAGTTATACGGTCTACGACATAAAGAATGTGTCACTGTCCGCCAACTACGGCGCCCTTGACGATAACAGCACTGACCACGACAGAAGACTTAATATAGATTTGAGAGTCGGCTCAAAAGAACTGGATAACACGCACCAGATTCGCGGCAACTCTTTTGGCATGCACATGTTCCAATCTTTTTCAGCCAGTTCTTTCACTTTCCCTCTAGACGATGATGAAGTTGCAGTGCGTGACACTCTGTGGCTCACTACAGACCGGTCGTTGAAAGCGGCGCAGAAAAAATTCTTTCACGTTAAAGCGAACAAGCAAGTAAAAATAGAAGCCGAAGACGAATCAAACGATTTTTCTGAAGCACCGAAAGTGGTGCACATCGACAAACCAATAGAATTCAAAATCGACAAAGAAGCCTGGGGAAACACCCTGCGCAAAGCGTCATCCATATTTAAAGAATATCCGTCCATCTTTTATTCGGGAGTCGACCTCAAAGCTGAGCGGGTGCGCAGGTTCCTGGTCAATAGCGAAGGTTCAAAAATCGACGACTCGCGTTTCGAGTTCCGCATAACCACATCAGCCAGCGCCATGGCCAAAGATGGAATGGTGGTGTCACTCTTCGACAGTATTGAAGTAACCGAGCCGGACAAGTATCCGGCTCCTGGAAAAGTGGAAGCGATGGTGAAAAAACTGGTCGGTGCCGTTATCGAACTGGCCAACGCTCCTGCCGCCCAGCCTTATGTGGGACC
>CAZEQP010000894.1:0-1773 GCA_964514345.1 uncultured Candidatus Obscuribacterales bacterium | reverse complement strand
GATATTGCGGCACTACTGGACTGAGTCCGACATTATCAATTTTGTCATTGATAATTCTGCCAATAAAAAGGCAGAGAAGTCGACTCTTTATCCCAGAAAAATAAACGACTTAGTCGAAGCTTCTTTTATCAAGCATGATGTGGTGCTCTTTAATGCTATTTACGACCTGGGCTCTACAAAAGAAGAAAAATGGCCCGTAGATCGTGAAAAAATTGATTATTCATCAATTAGAAAAGTCGAACTGGATCCAAGTGTGACTCAAAAGCGCTGGACTCAATGCGTCGATTTTGAAACTGCACATGAATTGTTCAAAACATCTTTTTGTCTCATGCTGAAAGCTGACGAATACGAGCGGTCTATCAATTCTTTGCAATATGATCAAACCCTGGCATTGAGAGTGGCGCGTATAGTGAACGATCCTGAGTTGAATGCGCTTGTTTATAATAATTTTCCATTGTTTCTGGTGGGACCGCTTCGTCTTTCACAACGCTTTGTAATGCATGGTTTGTTTACTGAGCATTTGTACGCTTATCTGGTCCAACTTAAAGAAAAGGCGGTAGTCAGGGGTACTGCCGTTTAATACATTTCAAGCGGAATAATGTAATCATTTTGTTTGGCAGTCAGTTTTAGAGGTGAAAGTATGGACCCGACGACCATTGAGTGGGACAAGCGCTATCAAGAAGGCGCAGATGCATTGCCCTGGGACACGGGCAAGGCGGCACCTGAGCTGACGGCTTACTTCAGCCGGGTTTCGACTGTTCCCAAAACAGTGCTTGAACTTGGTTGCGGCACCGGCACCAATGCAATCTGGATGGTTCAGCAAGGCTGCAAAGTCGTAGCCACCGACATTTCGCCCACTGCAATAGAATGGGCGCAAAATAAAGCAAGGTCTGCCGGTGTCAATATCGAATTTAAGGTAAGTGATATTTGCAAAGAAAACCCTGTGCCGCAAAATTCGGTGGATTTTGTGTTTGACCGGGGTGTGTTTCATGTGATGGCACCGGACATGCGTGCGCATTTTGCCAAAAAGGTAAGCGAGGCTCTGGCGCCCGGTGGGATGTGGTTGTGTCTTGCCGGAAGCTGCGATCAAAAGCGTGAGCCGGATTCGCCCGGACCGCCGCAGCTCAGTGCAGTTGAATTGTGCACTCACATAGAACCATATTTTGAAGTGCATAAATTGGCGCGGATGAATTTCACCATGCCGGATGGAAGTTCGCACCTTGCCTGGAAAGCTATTTTTCAAAAACGCAATTAATGAGAGAGCCGGCGGACTGGTGCACTGAAATTTGTCGACAACTGGATTTGCTTGCAGCAGATATCAGCCGCACCAAGAACAAAACTGAAATTCTGCCATCGCTTAATTCTATTGAGTCGGTCAAATCTACGCTTGAAAGATTGCGCTTATTGACCGGCTCAAACATCAATTTGCCTTTTTTATGGTTGGCACCACAGGGTGAAATAGGGTTGACCTGGCAAAAAGAAGGAAAAACTCTTGATGTTGTTTTTGGCCCGGAGTTTACAGTCAGATTGAGCCAGAAGAAAAAACAGCATAAATTTGCAGCTACGGATCTTGCTCAATTGCTTTGCGAAATGGCGGCTCGATAATGCCTGGCGATGAAGTAAAGCTGACTGCAAGAGAAACTCTGCTTAGAGTGTATACCCGCTTACCTAGCCAGAAATCGACTTTTCAAAAAATGCTTTCTGGTGATTTTGCCCGCAACATAAAATCGGAGTCTGGAATTACTTTGATCAGGTATAAAGATGCCACCAAAC
>CAZEQP010000893.1:0-1778 GCA_964514345.1 uncultured Candidatus Obscuribacterales bacterium | reverse complement strand
ACGGATGGAACTTACTCTAGGCGAATTGTTTGAGGAGTATCTGGAGCGACACTTAAAGAAAAGTCGCAAAAGATCGCAAGCATTGGCCCTAGATTTTGAAAGATACTTTGACTCCTGGAAAAATCATAAGCTGTCAATCATAACTCGTACCGATATTGAAAAACTCCATCGGAAAATTGGTTCAACAAGAGGACACTACTCTGCAAATAGAGCAATTGACTTGCTTAGAGCAATGTACAACAAAGGAATAAGTTGGCAAATCTATGATGGAAACAATCCTGTTATCGGAATTACTGAATTTACAGAAAGACCAAGAGATCGAGTTCTACAGGCAGATGAAGTTGCAAGATTTTTAAACGCCCTAGAAAAAGAGACTGACAGTAACTTCCAAGATTTTGTGCACCTATGTCTTTTCACTGGTCAGAGAAAATCAAATGTCCTATCCATGCGGTGGGAAGACATCAATTTGCTCGGAAAAGTTTGGAACATTCCCGGCGAAATGATGAAGAACAATCGATCACATACTTTAGCTCTTAGTTCTAAAGAGATAAAAATTTTGAGCGAGAGAGCAAACAGCCCAGATAAAGATGATGAGTGGGTCTTTCCTGGAATCGGAAGGACAGGACATTATGTTGAACCCAAACGCTTATGGAAACGACTTCTACAAAAAGCAAATATAGAGGATCTCCATATTCACGATTTAAGACGAAGCCTTGCCAGCTTTATGGCTAATAGCGGTGCTGACGTCTCCATGATAAAAAGTGCTTTAAACCACAAAGACCTTCAGACGACCTTGAATGTTTATATTCGCACCGCCCGTAATGCGGAATTGGAAGCGAGGGAAAGAGCTCATAAACTCATGAGCAAACATAGAAAGGCAGAAGCGAATAAAGTAGTTCCTCTAAAAAAATCAACAAACAGGTAATCTCTGCTAAACTCCATCTGCTTAAGAGACCCAACAGTGCCTGACAACTCAGAAAAAATGAAACAGGCTGAAGCGATTCCCGACAAATCGGAACGCGAAGCGTCTTGCGTCGAATCCAGACAAGCCGAAGCAGGCATGCCGGAATATCTGGAAAAAACAAGGTTCAGAGAATTGGAACGCAAGGCTCAGGCTTTGACATCCCTGCCTCGCGATGAAAATGTAAGCGGCACATTCGGCCGACCAGGAATTTTTGAATTAGACGAACACGGCGAAATGATTGTGCATGTCGCCCGCACTTTCGATAAGAATAATGATGCATCCTGCGACTTCTTGCCTAAACCAGGAAAATCAAAGCAGCCAGATGAGGTTATGGACACAGCCACAATGCAAGCGCTTGCCAAATCCAACATCTTTTTCAAAACCCTGGTGGAAATAAGGAAAAAAATTGAACAGTTCATGCCGGCGGGTATCCAGAGGGATTCGGCAATCAAACAACTAAAGATTAACGGCGCAGAATCGCTAAAAAAGATTTCAAAGAATTGAAGTTGCAGACCCCACAGAGGGAGATTGAAACCGAAGGAGGAACTCTCCCAGCTATAACTCCAGACAAACTGGAAAAACTGAAAGACCCTGAAATTAACCAAGACAAAGCAAAGCAAAAAATAGCTGCAATAGAAAAAGCCACTGGAATGTTAGTGGAAGAAATCAAACGTCTTCACCGAATTGAAAATACAAGCAAATTCAAAATCGGCCGGGACGACTTAGGTTATGCACTTGGAGTTTATTTGTTATCTCCAAATCTCGCATCGGCACTTGGCGAAATATTAGAATGATAGTTTCAATGAATATGAAT
>CAZEQP010000892.1:0-1780 GCA_964514345.1 uncultured Candidatus Obscuribacterales bacterium | reverse complement strand
AATCTTTCGGTAGTCCGCTGTATATGAGCCCAGAGCAGTGTATGGGTAAAGATGTGGATGTTCGCTCCGACATCTATTCGCTTGGCTGTGTGATGTTTGAAGCGCTTACGGCAAAACTTCCTATTGCCGGAGAAAATGCTTTGCAGACTGTATTTATGCATATCAATTCTCCGCCGTTGTTGCTTTCGCAGGTGGGAACCGGACTTAATTTGCCTGTAAGTGTGCAAGAAACTATTTTGCGTTGTCTTGAAAAAGATCCAGACAAACGTTTTCAAAACGCTTCTGATCTGGAAAAAGCCTTGAATGAAATTTCTGAAAATGACACCGGATTCATTGCACTGAATACGGTGCTCAGGGATGGTAGTCCTGTTTCGGGTACACCTGTACTTGCACCCAGTCCGACAATGAACATGTGGGTAGGAGAGGCGACTCAAACAAGTGCCATAAATATAAGCGAAAATGTAGTCCTGCCTCAATTTGAAGGCAAGACATCAGGCAATTTATCGCCCATTTCATTGAGTGTGGCCACAAAAGATTTTGTCAAAAAAAGCTGGAAGCCTGCTTTTATTCTGGGCGCTCTTTTTTCATTGTGCCTGATTGCTGCTTATCTTTTCTTGCCACCATTTTCCGGATATGTGACTCTAAAATCAAATTGGGAAAAGTCTACATTTGAAAATAAGCGCAAAGAAGTCGATTCGCTTTTTGGTGCAAATTCTTCACCTGAGGCTTTAAAAGCATACAAGGATATGGAAGAACTGGCTCGATTGGTCAATGCCTCAGGTGAGATAAGCGCTCCAATTTCGATAAAACTTGGACTTTTGCTTTACAGAAATAACGGTGATCAAGACGAAGCAGTCGAAAAATTATTGTCCGGCATTGCCGGAGTGGAGGCTGCTGCAACTGAAGATAAACCAGCATACAAATATCCTGAGTATGTCGAAGGTTTGCTTGTTTTGAGTCAGATTTATCAAAGCCATAAACAAAATCAAGAAGCCAATACAATGTTGAAAAAAGCTTATGTGGCGCTGTGTGAAAATTCAAACTGTGATGTAGATGTGAAAGCAGACACTATACTTGCTCTAGCTGAAAATCAATGCAAGCTGGGTGAAACCAAAGATGCACGCAAACTGATGGACAAGCACGAAGACTTTCTCAAAGATACAGAGAAAGCATCCACAAAGGAACGTATCAAAAGACTGGAAAAGGCACTGGAAGCGGAAAAGAAGCTGACCGAAACAACAGCTATGGACGTTTTCAAAATGCTTGCCACAGGTAAAATGCCCAAGGGCAAACACCTGAAAATCACCAGGCTTAAGTAGTATCAATCAGTCCAGATCCAGGACGATTTTGCCCAGATTATCGTTTTTTTCCATCATCTTGTGGGCGGAAGCAGCCTCCGACAACGAAAAGACCTTATCTATATTGGATTTCAATTTTCCTGTTTCAAACAAAGGGCAAATGTTTTTTCTCAATAACTGTGCTGCGGCGATTTTTTCTTCCAGAGGGCGGGCTCTTAACGTTGTTCCTTTAATGGTGGCACGTTTTGATAGAACCAATCCAAGATTGAGATTCATTCTGTTACCGGCTAATAATCCGATCAGTATAATTTTGCCTTTTGGCGCAAGACAATTTAGATCTTCTTCGATATAGTCTCCACCTACAAGCTCCACAACAAGATCCACATTTTTGTCGTGTGTCAATGGAATTATTTCCTTGCTGAATTTACCGTCAGGACTGACAACAATGTTTTTAAATCCAAATTCAGATAATCTGTTTGCTT
>CAZEQP010000891.1:920-1783 GCA_964514345.1 uncultured Candidatus Obscuribacterales bacterium | reverse complement strand
GTCTTCGTTTTCTGGAAGTACGTCTGTTTTGTGGAAGAACTGTTGCACGTTTGCCAAGTCAGCTACTGTTACAGCTTTACGGTTACCTGTTTGAACTCCATTCTTTGATTCTGCCGCTCTGCTTGATCCGGTTGTAGGAACCAAAGCGGTTACACCAGTAGCCCATTTTACCAGAATACGCTTTGCCATCTTTTCACGGATTGAGGCGATATGATCTTTGATAATGTCGGCACGCTTATTCATTCCGCCCATCTCCAAAAGAACTTCGATGTTCTTTAAAAGTGTTGGGTCAGAGGTAAGCTCTTCTATTTCGTAGTTGTGAGGGGTATCAGTACGACTTGAAATAGGAGCCGGTAAAGATGTACGGTTAACTTCCACATTTGGAACGGCACCAGCGTTGTGTAGTTCAACGGTGCTGTTATTAACCTTGTCATCATCACGCTTTGCACGTGTCATGAACCCGGTAGACGGGAAAAGATTCGGGATAATTTCGGTAGTGAAATACCTACTTAAAAGTTCTGCTGCCATGTCTTATTTTTTGTTTTTTGCGATGTACTCGTCTGCTAATTTGTTGAACAGTTCGGGGTCACTTTCTGCAATAGCCTTCAATTTGGCCGGGTCTTTCTTTGCAAGTTCTTCGTAAGTCAAACCAGCCCTATTTTCAGGGTCAATGCCTTCGATCACGCTCTTGGTCTTTTGAACGGTCATGCTTGCCAGAACAGACTTTGTGCTTTCTGGGTCAGCGTTAACCATTTTTTCCCATGAAGCAATTACTTCCGGTTTGTTTTCGATCTTACCCGCTTTTACTGCTTCGGCAACAACTTCTTTGTTCTTTGCCGCATTCACAAGCTTTTCAGCCTCCT
>CAZEQP010000891.1:0-910 GCA_964514345.1 uncultured Candidatus Obscuribacterales bacterium | reverse complement strand
CTGAACTTTGCCTTCTAAAACAGCTTTTTCAGCCTTTAGTGCATCGTTCTCCTTTTTCAAACTTTCGGCTTCTGCCTTAAGCTGAACCGCGTTTGCCACGCTTTCCATTTCGGTCTTTCCACCGAAGAGTTTGTTGAAAATTTCCATTTCTTCGTTTTTGGTTTCTTGATTGATTGAATTATAAACAGCGAACACTTCTTTTAATGAAGCGTTTTCTGGTCTTCTGTAAGTTTGGTCTGTGACAATGATGTTATCCACAATACCCTTTTCTAACATTTGCCAAGCGTCAAAGAAATAATCTTTTCCGCTATCCATCATTTCTGTTATTTCGGCCTCAGTGAAATTTGTTCTGGCTTTTAGTAAGGACTTAAATTGAGCTAAAATGATTTCTTGAAATTCTTTGCTTCCACCCCTCGGCGCGTGAATCATGCATGTGGAGTAATCATTTGTTGACCTCTTACCCTCCTTGCCATTCATTAAGGCTATTCCAGCCATTGAAGCGGCTAACCCTATGTTAATAGTTTCGGCCTCACATTCTGCAAGTGCATCAATAATAGACCACCCATCAACAACACGACCACCGATAGAATTTATTTTTACTTTGATGTTAAGACCCTGAGATTTCCAGTAGTACATCTCAGCCGCGAATTGCGACCCCAAAAGGAAAGGCATTGAATCGTCTTGCCCGATATGGCGATCTAAAAGCATAAAGACCTCATTACCAATGACTTTGTCAGTGAAAATGAGGTCTTTCCGGTCTTTGATGCTGTGTTCCAAATTGATAGATATAGGGCTCATCTTCTGAATATGGATGCCATGAAAAATCAAATTGATCAGCATCAATAAAAGTAGGGATCTCCCAATTAGTTTTGTCGGGTATTGCTTTGGCCAGAATGTTCTCAACATATTT
>CAZEQP010000890.1:0-1789 GCA_964514345.1 uncultured Candidatus Obscuribacterales bacterium | reverse complement strand
CATATGTCCCCACAATGAACCTAAATAGGTTTCAACTTGTGTGCGGTTAGCGTCACTCATCTTATCCAACATGAAAGGTTCTATTGCACTCTTAAATTTACCATGTCTGAAAATTTGAACTTCCATATCCAGTTTTTCCAACATTTCGATTACTAGAGTTCTACCTCTGTCTGGATAAACAAGCTCATTAGCCAGGTTTATGATGTCCTGGAAAATGTCTTCCAAACAGTCTGGTTTGAGCGAAATGATTTTGACCTCATCGCCAAAAGTGAGACCGCAGGCGTCCACTACGTCTTTCTGGCTTACGGCGCAGACTTCGCATTGTATCTGGGTGACAATATGAGTGGGATTGAGTGATTTTATTTTTTGCGCATCCACTCTATAGACTGAAAGACCTTCTTGCACCAGGGCTTTTACTTTCTGGTCTATTTCATAAGATGTGCCTTCCACTTCAAATTTGGGACTGGTGCAAACAGGTAAATCGAGTATTGAAGCCGGATAATCACACTCGTGCGAACGTCCTACCACAAATTCAAGAAGTCCCATGCGATAGAGAGTCTCTGTGGAGCTGGCTATTAAGGAAATAATTCTAAGTTCTGACACTGACTCTAGCACTGGAGTAAGACACGTCAGCTCTGGGTGGGAGCACCTTGTTGAGCCTGTTGAGCCATCACATAATCAAGCAGTCTGATGAACTCATTACGGAACGTCGCAATAACGCGCACCAGCTCGCTTCGCTTGCATACACAAACAACTCCGGCGCCGCCCAGACCGCCGAAAAATGAGGCGAATTCAGCCATTTCCACAATTGATTCTTCCCCGTCGAATTTGGAGAAGTCTTCCACCCAGTTGACCGGGGCGCTCAAGAAAAACTCGGTTCTTTGAGCATAAGGATGATTGAGCGTTTGCATCGAGCCGTCGGGCATCATCAAATAAATGGCGCCCCGCACTACACGGTAAGGGGGAAGACCATGATTTGTAGTTCGGTAGAAGTCAAGCGCGCCCTGGTAGCCCTGCAATTCGTTGGACAGCCAGATCAGTGCCTCATCCGGCGCCTTGCCACGTAAAAGCGGCAATGCCTCGGGCAGTGCTTTGCTGAAAGTGGTTCCACCTGTCAGTAATTGTTGCTTGAGCTGTTGAAACACGATGCCTCCAGGCAATTAGAGATAGATTTAAGTCTATATACCACCCTTTAATAAAAGTAATATTAGTAAAAAAAATAACTCCATTAGACACATTGATAAAAGATCAATTGACTGTCATATGTGTATATGAAAAGCTTATCGGAATTAATTGACAACCGGGCTTTATCAAAGCGGAAAAATACGTGATCAGTCAGGGAACCCAGAGCAAAGTACAGGATTTGACGCCGCTCATCGCGCTTGTTCAGGACGAAATGCAGCTTGTAGAAGAGTGGCTTGCAACAAATCTGATTGACGACAATCCCTTCGTGGGAGAGCTTCTCAAACAGATTTTCCAGGCCGGCGGCAAAAGACTGCGACCATTGATAAGTTTGCTCTCCGGAAAAGCGACATCGCCCGATGGGCAAATCGGTCGTCTGCACATTATTCAAGCTGTTTTGACCGAGCTTATTCACACCGCCAGTCTGGTTCATGACGATGTTATCGATTCGTCAGACTTGAGACGCGGCAAAGAAACAATCAACAAGAAGTGGAACGAGCGTGTGGCGGTGCTGATGGGTGATTTGCTCTTCGCTCAGGCGTCGATATGTCTGGCTCGTTTAATGAATCCGCCTGTTGTAGGCATTTATGGACAGGTGTTGGGAGAT
>CAZEQP010000889.1:0-1791 GCA_964514345.1 uncultured Candidatus Obscuribacterales bacterium | reverse complement strand
TGATTTTTGGTCAATCGTCCACTTGAAATGGATCAAGATTTGGGGGTCAGGTCAAAATAGCGAATTTTTTTCTTAAAACAATTGCCGAACTGTCGATCAGTATAACCGGCCTGGTCACATTTTGGCTAAGCTGGGTTAGTACCTCAGATTCAGAAAAAGATGATTAAATTCAGAATCCAACAAGCCAATTTAACTCGCTATTCTGTGGCTGCCTTAATGGGTGTATTACTTGGATTATGGATTCTAGACCTAAAGGTGCACGGAGAAATATACAATTATCCTGAAAGATTCGGGATGCCCCAAAGACCATTAGCCACTGATTGTATCCGAGTCGAACTTTTCGAGCAGGCCTGTAATTACAGACTGATGGGGGAATGTTTGAATTCTCCCCTATACCTTATTGTGCCGACCATAACTTGCATTCTGCTTCTCTCCTGCGACGAGGAGCGCAGTAACAAAAAGAAAAATCGCAGGAAATGTTGTCCCTTTTCTCCGCATTGAAACACAACTCACCTTATGAGACCCAGGTTTATCTGGAAAATCAGGATTGCGGAGAGCCCGGTTCGGATATATAATGTGTTTACATAAGGTATACACGTCATGCAAAAGAATCTGATTAAACACGGAAACAGCCACGCCCTCATTATAGACAAGGCTGTACTTGAGCTTTTAAAAATAGATCCTGAAAAGACTCCTTTGGAACTTTCCACCGACGGCAATGTAATTATCATTACTCCTGTCAGAAGCAAGAAAACCCAGAAAGATCTTAAAAAAAGCCTTGCAAAAATAGACGAAAAATACGGCTCTGTCTTTAAACGCCTGGCTGAATGAAAAGCCCTCGTTTTCTTGATCTAGCCGATGTTCTGGAAATCCATCAGTCGCGAATAGATCTCTATGGTGGCACCGCCGGGATAAGAGATCTCGGAATGCTCCAGTCCGCAATTGCCCAGCCACAAGCTGGAATGAGCGGAGAATTCCTCCATAAAGATCTTTATGAAATGGCTGCGGCATACTGGTTTCACATTGCCAGGAATCATCCTTTTCTTGATGGTAACAAGCGGACAGCGCTTGCCGCTTGCCTGGTATTTCTTGATTTCAATGGGATTTCCATCGACGCCGATCCACCTGAATTTGAAAATATGACGATTGCAATTTCAGAGGGAAAAGCCGGCAAAGAGGAGGCCGCAGTTCTTTTGAAAAAAATTCTGTCATGAACCATAATGGCAGTTATCGGCCCATTTATTCGTGAAGCGGGTGGGGTTTCTAAAATTGCGCTTTTTTCCTAAACCAGCTAGGTTGGGTATACGAGATTAACCGGTTAAATAAATGCTCTTCAGACCAATATTCCATACATTTGGCACGTCCCTGCTCTTGAGTTACTTTTTGGCTTTTGGGCACACAGAGTCAATTAGCTCGTTTATTTTTTCGCTAGATGTAAGAGAAAGGTTGGCAATCTTTTTGTTCTAAAACAATTACAACGGCGGAAAACTAGCATATAAAATCTTTCCGCATCCTCGAAATAATAAGATTGGAGTCTATCTTGCAAGCCTTTATGCAGATCGCGTCTGGGACGAAATGACATCTGCCGAGCAAGAGCGCCTTTGGATGCAAGCTTTATTGCTTGAGAAAAAGTTTTTTGGAGAAAGTCATCGCTTTACTTTGCGCTCTAAACTTGCACTCTCTGAGCTGTACTATAAAGTCGGCAGGATCCCCGAGGCAAAATTATGGCTGGCGAACGCTCTGAATAATCCTTGCGACGGTGAATTCGACCACAATGAATTTTATGCATAC
>CAZEQP010000888.1:0-1793 GCA_964514345.1 uncultured Candidatus Obscuribacterales bacterium | reverse complement strand
AGACAACTTTATTCAGCAAGCAGCTTAGTTCTTGACATTATAGAAACCTATTGGATTGATCTATATATGTCGTGCGATCATGTTCTGTCGTGGAGAAATCCCGGCAGATTTTCTGCTGTATGCGGATCTTCGTCATAAGGCGAAGCAATTTGATCGAGGAACAGGTTTTTCATGGCTCTTAATGTTGCAGTTATTGGTTGCGGTTACTGGGGACCCAACTTAATCAGAAACTTTTTTGAACACCCGGAAGTCGAACTCAGTTATGTTTGTGATTTGATGCCTGAAAAATTGGCAAAACTGGCTCGGCGCTACCCGACTATCAAGCTGACCAACAATTACGAAGAAGTTTTGAAAGACCCCAAAGTGAATGCGGTGGTCATTGTTACACCGGTGTTCACCCACTTCAAACTAGCCAAACAAGCATTGCTTGCGGGAAAACATGTTCTGGTGGAAAAACCGATGTGTTCCACCTCGGCTGAGTGTCATGAACTTGTTGCTCTGGCTGAAGAAAAGGGTCTGACTCTGATGGTCGACCACACATTTGTTTATCACGGAGCCGTACGCAAAATTAAAGATGAAATCGATAATGGCGATTTCGGTGATGTTGTCTATTTCGATTCCACCCGTATTAATTTGGGTTTGCATCAGAATGATGTAAATGTGGTGTGGGATCTGGCTCCCCATGATTTAGCCACAATGGATTATTTGATCGGCTCAAATCCGGTGAGCGTGCATGCCTCAGGTGCAAGTCATATCGGAAACGGAATTGAAGATATCGCCTATTTGAGTCTCACTCTAGAAAATGGCGTTATCGCTCATCTTAATGTGAGCTGGCTTTCGCCGGTGAAAATCCGCCGCATTCTAATTGGCGGCACCAAAAAAATGGTTGTTTACGATGACCTAGATCCAGCCGAAAAAATCAAAATCTATGACAAAGGCATCAAGTCAGACGAACCGCAAACAAGCGAAGGACGTCATGAACGTTTGATTCAGTACAGAATCGGCGATATGCACGCTCCTGTTTTCGATCTGACTGAAGCGTTGAAAAATGAAGTTGCCCACTTTGTCGATTGCATCAAAACCGGAGCCACTCCCAATTCGGATGGTAGAGCCGGCTTGCGAGTGGTCAAAATTCTTGAGGCTTCAAACATCTCACTGAAAACAGGACAACCGCAAAGTCTTGATACACTGACTGCGCCGGTAAAGAAAGCTTAGTTATGGCAGAAACAACAATCTACAAACCGACAGCGCTTCAATGTGCAAGAGATGTACAGGTTGGAAAAGGAACGGTCATCCGTGATTTCGTGAACATGTACGGATGCACGATAGGTGAAGACACCAAGATAGGCACATTTGTCGAAGTACAGAAAAATGCCAAAATCGGCAGCCGTTGCAAAATATCAAGCCACACTTTCATTTGCGAGGGTGTGACCATTGAAGACGAAGTGTTCATCGGACATGGCGTCATGTTTATCAATGACCCCTATCCCAAAGCCACGACAGAAGGCGGCGAATTGCAGACTGAAGCAGACTGGAAAGTGCATCCTACCGTGATTAAGAAGGGTGCTTCAGTTGGTTCAGGTGCTGTGATTTTATGCAACGTGACTGTGGGCGAAGGCGCAAATGTAGGCGCCGGCGCGGTTGTGACTAAAGACGTTCCGGCTGGCAGCACAGTGGTGGGCAGTCCGGCAAGAGTTCTTGTCAAACAAAGATAAAAACCAAGCGAGGAGAAAAAATGACTACCGGTCTTGCAAAATCAACGGGCAACCAGACAACTGAATCAATTTCTGTGC
>CAZEQP010000887.1:0-1795 GCA_964514345.1 uncultured Candidatus Obscuribacterales bacterium | reverse complement strand
ATTGGAACCGGCGGCACCATATCCGGTACTGCAAGATTCCTGCGCGAGAAAAATCCCGGTATGAGAATTATTGGAGCCGACCCTGAAGGCAGTATTTATTCAGGCGATATGGCAGGTTCTTACAAAGTGGAAGGAATAGGCGAAGACTTCATTCCAAAAAATGCCGATTTAAAAATAGTCGACGAAATTATTCGTGTTTCTGACAAAGAGTCATTCAATATGGCTCGTCGTCTGGCTCGCGAAGAAGGAATACTTGTGGGCGGCTCGTCAGGCACAGCCGTGTGCGCAGCTTTAAAAATAGCCGAAAGCATGACTGAAAAAGATGTAATCGTAGTTCTAATGCCCGATGGCGGCAGAGGCTATTTGAGCAAAATCTATTCTGAAGAGTGGATGCGCGATTGTGGTTTCTTGCCTACTCCTGAGCACAGCTATTATTTGTCCGACTTGCTTGCCAGAAAAGATAAGAGCGGCAAAGTGGCTTCAATGATTACAGTGTCGCCTGATGAACCTGTGCAGAAAGTGATTGAGCTTATGGCCAGTCACGGTATCGACCAGGTTCCTGTGGTGACATCAGGTGGTCAAAATGCCGGTCACATCAATGATGTAGTCTGTATGCAAGTAGTCTTTGAACGCAAAGACCCGGCCAAAGTGAAAGTGTCCGAAGTCATGGGCAAGCCGTTTCCGCAGCTTGAAGCTAGTTCTGAAGTGGACGCTCTATACAAACTTTTCCGTCTGGGCAACGCCATGGTCGTTGTCACCAGAAATGGAAAAGCAGAAGGTGTGCTCACCAGATTCGACATCATGGCTCACATGAAAGAAACTATTGATAACAACGAAAAGAAAAAAACTAAAGCCGGCGCCACGGCATAATTCTATATATAAGGAACGAAAATGAAATTCTCCACTAAAGCTATACATGTCGGTCAAGACCCGGATCCTACAACCGGCGCTGTGATGACGCCTATTTACCAAACCTCCACATATGTGCAGGCAGGCATAGGCAAACACAAAGGCTATGAATACGCCCGCACCGGCAACCCGACAAGAACCGCTCTTGAAGCATGTCTGGCGTCACTGGAAAATGGTCGTTACGGACTTTGTTTTGCATCAGGTCTGGCGGCTGAAATGACTGTGATGAATCTCCTCAAACAAGGAGATCATGTCGTGGTGGGTGAAGATGTTTACGGCGGGACTTATAGACTTTTCCAGAAAGTGATGACCAAATATGGTCTCAAATTCTCATTTGTTGATTCGCAAGATCTGGCCAATGTCGAAAAAGCCATCACTAAGGAAACTCGCATGCTGTGGCTTGAAACACCGACCAACCCTCTTTTGAGACTGGTCGATATTGCCGCTGCAACCAAACTGGCTAAATCAAAAGGACTCATATCTGCCGTTGACAACACATTTGCCAGTCCTTATTTGCAGAACCCATTAGATCTGGGAGCCGACATTGTGGTGCATTCCACCACCAAATATATCGGCGGTCACAGTGATGTTGTTGGTGGTGCTTTGATCACAAACAACACCGAAATATATGATGAACTCAAATTCCATCAAAATGCTTGCGGCGGCGTACCCGGTCCGCAAGACTGCTTCCTTACAATGCGCGGCGTCAAAACTCTTGCCGTTCGCATGGAACAGCACCAGAAAAACGCCATGGAAATAGCCAAGCTCCTGTCTAAGCATGAAGGTCTGGAAAAGGTCATTTATCCCGGTCTGAGCGATCACCCCCACCACGAACTGGCTAAAAAACAAATGCGCGGTTTCGGCGGTATGGTATCAGTCGTTGTTA
>CAZEQP010000886.1:0-1796 GCA_964514345.1 uncultured Candidatus Obscuribacterales bacterium | reverse complement strand
GACGACAAAAAATGGGGTCAGGTGAACACCACTTTGACCAAAGACGGCGACAAAATGAAACTGGAACACAAACCGCTTCCTGAAATGCCCGCCGACTTGAAAAGTCTTTTTGAAAAGAAGGAGCCTGTAAATGCCTGAAGCGACCGCCAGTCATACAAATAGAATTGCTACTCTCAAAGTTTATAGAGGCGACGGTGCCGATGGAAAGTTTGAATCTTACCAGGTGCCTGTCGAAGCCGGCATGGTGGTGCTTGACGCCATTCACTACATTCAGGCAAATTTTGCTCCTGAGCTTGCAGTACGCTGGAATTGCAAAGCCGCCAAATGCGGCTCGTGCAGTGCAGAGGTGAACGGCCATCCAAGTCTCATGTGCAAAACGCGCATGGATCATTTTGAGGCAGGCGAGGAAATAACAGTCCAGCCGATTAAAACATTTCCTTTGATCAAAGACCTGGTTACAGATGTTTCCTGGAATTATCGAGTGAATGAAAAAATCACTCCTTTTTCTCCTGATGAGTCGGATACAAAAGAATGGATCATTCATCAAGAAGACATTGAGCGGGTACAAGAATTCAGAAAGTGCATAGAATGCTTCTTATGCCAGAATGTCTGCCACGTTTTGCGGGATCACGAACGCAAAGACGGACCGGAGCAATTTATGGGTCCGCGTTTTCTGGTGCGTGCAGCCGGTCTTGAAATGCATCCCAAAGACACTGCAAACAGGCTTGAATACTTGAAAAACGAAGGACATATCGGTTATTGCAATATCACAAAGTGCTGCACCGAAGTTTGTCCGGAAGAAATTCATATAACAGACAACGCCATCATTCCTCTTAAAGAACGAGTTGTGGACGAGTATTACGATCCACTGGCCAAATTGTTTAAAAACATGTTCGGTGGCGGCAAAGCCAAGAAGAACTAATATCCACCTTTAGGCAGACGCACTCCAATCATAATGAGAAAAGCGACTGTGCCTATGATTCCGCATGTCCACTGATATACGAATTTTTCCACTGGATTTTTTTCTAGTGTAATCACGCCCTGACAGCGCATCGTGTCTTTCTCCCAGTAGCAATAAAGCAAATATCTGCCTGGACTGGTGATTTTATATTCAGCCACAGAATAATAATCAACGCCTGATAAATCGCGATAAGGAAATACCCAGGTCACATGCTTTTCAGGATCCAGAGGCTCAAGATTTAGTTTGAGTGAATTTCTGAACCTGCCGCCTTTTACATCCCAGCCAAATGCATCAAGCGTTTTGCCTTTGAAAAACGCCACATAATTGCCAGGGTCCTTGACATCGACCACATGAACCCCATTGGCAAAAACTTTAATGGGCGGGTCTTTGCTCAACAGAAAAATGCCGTAAACACAGGCAAAAAAGATAAGAGCGGCAAAAATGCGCTTAAACGGGGAACTGCCCGAGGTGGTTGTTTTGGCAATAGCTTCAGACATGGTATTTCTTATATACCATGCCTAATCTTAAACTAGATAGTCTGACTTCACTTCGATTCTTCGCCGCTTTCTGGATTGTTCTTTATCATTCCCGCGACCAGTTCAATTGTTTGTGGGATTTGTCCAGAGAAATAATCTTTTCACAAGGAGTCACTTTCTTTTTTGTACTTTCCGGTTTTATCCTGGCTTTTGTTTATCCCAAACTGAGCACAAAAAAAGAAATTAAATCCTACCTGCTCAAAAGATTCGGGCGCATCTGGCCCTTACACGCAGCCGTACTTATATCAGTGGTAGCCACACTGCCTCCTTCCGTCCAGCTGGTGCATTGCTGCAGTCCG
>CAZEQP010000885.1:0-1800 GCA_964514345.1 uncultured Candidatus Obscuribacterales bacterium | reverse complement strand
GACCGTTTATCTTTCTACCAAGCTTAATGTCGGACATTTCATCGGGCACGGCAAGACAACATTTATATTGCCGGTGCTTGCCCGAGATGAAGAGCCGCAAGCCACCACACAAGAGTCTATGTTCAATTACGTGCGACTTTCAGAAGGCGGCGAGCCCAATATGAACGGGCTGATGCGTGCCGAGTCCGATGTGATTTGTGATCTGGCAAACAGAGTATTGGGGCAAGACCCTTTCAACTGGCTGCGTCTGAAAAGTCATGATGAAGTGAGGAAACTTATTGCCGAAATTATTCCGGGTTGGCAGGAAGTAGGCACCATAAATGACACCAAAAAAGAGTTCATCATTCCCAATAGAGTATTCCACACAGCCGAGTTTCCCACCGACACAGGCAAGGCGAAAATGCATGTGACACCACTGCCGCAATATTCCACAGACGGACTTAAGATGATCACATTGCGCTCTGAAGGACAATTCAACAGCGTTGTTTATGAAGAGCACGATGTTTATAGAGGCATTCCTCACCGCAATTGCATTCTTATGTCACTGCAGGACGCAGACAGGCTGAAACTCAAAGACGGACAGCGTGTACGGGTAATAGGAGAGGCCGGACATCTGGATGATATAGAACTTGTGGTGGGCGGTATTAGAGAAGGGGTGGTGGCAATGTTTTACCCCGAGTCAAATTACATTATAAAACCACGCCCTGACTCTAGATCTCGTACTCCCGCATTCAAATTTGCTCCGGTCACGATTGAAGCTATGAGCTGAGTACTAAAAAATCTCGACAGAGATGTGCCTATGAAGTAAAAGGCATAATTTCGAGCCCTTTTTTATGCGCGTAACTTCATAAATCCACCTTTTTATGAAGTAAAAGGCATAAATCTGCTTTTTCGAGTGAATTATGGCATCACCAAAAGTGGATGCGGTCAGTTTTTCTTGCGTTCCAAATCTTTGAGATCTTTAGCTGCTTTCTTTTCTTCCAGTTTGGCCTGTTTGGAAAGATCTTTCACAACCTTTTCAATCTTGTTCACTTGTTCTTGAAAGATAACGGCATATTTTGCGATGTCGTCGCTTTTCAAATCAGGACCGGTGGTTACTTTATCCAGGTCAACTGCAAGCGGATTGAGTCCTCTGGCTAACTCTCTTATTTGATTTAGATCTTGTTTGCCTTGATCACTAATTTCTTGCGGCATCACAATTGAATTGATTTCGCTGTCCACCATAGGCAGCAATTGACCGACTTGATTCATGAAATAATCGAGCCAGTTTTTGCGCGGAGGAAGTGTGCCCATAGACAATACACCTGAAGGGCTGGGAATGGCGGGAAGTATAATCGGTCCGATGACATCAGGTTGTACGGCAACAACACTGTCCTGACGTTGTGTTTCGCAAAAAATGTCGAAAGCGGCGCGTTTCAAATGGTGCAGGCTATTGGTTAGCTCTTTGAGATGAGTTTCCAGATTTATCGAGTCCGCCTTAATCTGTCCTTCCAATACTTTTTGATCAGCAGGCGGGTTAGTAGCCGGGCTCGTGGTATCAGTACCGGTGCCATCAGCAAAAGCAGGCAAACTAGATAGATTTGTTTGCAATGAAAGTAATATTATCAATGCTGCTATTTTCATCTTCATATTGACTGTTCTCCGGCTGTTTCCTTTTTTGTTTGATTCAATGCAAATGGCATGGCATCAGGCACGGCATTGTCGTGCAAAATTCTGTAGGCTTTGGCCTCGGCCAGTTTAGTGTACATTATGGCAGGCAAGGTCAGAAGTCCGAAAGGCAGTGTGCCTGCCCATTCTAGA
>CAZEQP010000884.1:0-1800 GCA_964514345.1 uncultured Candidatus Obscuribacterales bacterium | reverse complement strand
AATGGGTTTTCTTCTGACCATTGGAGTTGGATGCACAGGTCGGTGGCAATGTGGTTTTTCCTCGCATCTTCAAAGGCTGGATCGGATGGTGGGATGTGGCGCGGGGTGCTGGTTGGTTGACTTTCTTTCATCTGTGTTGCAGGTTGATGAATCGGCGGCAACAAAAAAAGCGAGTGCCGCCCGTGTCTCGCTGCAACCCCACAGTGTGGACGTGTGGACTTCCTCCAACACTCGAAACAGACGACACCCGCTTTTTTGAACAGCGAGGTAGAGCATGGACATAAAAAAAGCCCGTTTTGCGGGCTTCAACGCCCACACTGAAAAGGTTGCGGGTCAAAGGTAATCACCTTTGACCCGCAACCAAATTTTTCACCAATCGCTTTTTTTCGGGTCTGTTTTCATCGCTTTTTCGAGCGAGTTGACAATCCCATTCAGCCCTTCAACGACTTGTTTGCGGTAACTCATTCCGCTCAAAGCCTTTTTGGGTTCCCCTTTTTTGTTGAAGCACCTGCTGTCTTTTATCCAGTCGTCGGCTGGCACTTTCATCGCAGTGGTTTCGATGAAAACCTTGTTCAGGACGTACTTGAATTTTCCATCTTTGAAAGAGATGGAAAGCCTGAACCAACATTGCTGTTCGCTGGTGGACATGAGGGATTTGATGTAGATCGGCAGCCACGAATCCAAAACGACTTCGTCTTCTGTGTCGCTTTGGATTACATTTTTCGCGCTTTTGAAGGTTTTGCCAACCCACACTTTGCAGCGATTGTACAGGTCTTTTGCTGTAGCAGAGTCCACTTCCACTACGTTTTCGTAGTGAATGACACCATCTTTTGTCGGGTACTTTGGCTCAAATTCTTGAGAGGACAACAGCATTGGAAGTGCTAAAAGCAGGAGAGAAACGCAAATTTTCATAATTTTGCAGTGGTTTAAAATTGTTAAGAGAAATCGTAAAAGTAAAAGCCCGCTGGTTTTTCCAGTGGGCTTTTCTTTTTGAAAAAAAAGCCCGTCACTTTCCAGCGCGGGCAATCCTAACAATTAACCAATGTAAAACAGAATGGGAGAAAAATTTTTAAAAAGAAAAGCCCACCAAAACAGTCGGTGGGCTTCGCACTTGCGAGCGCGTATTTTTATATTAGCAAAATTACGATTTTTTTGATTTGAATTGGTGAAGAATATTTTGGAAGCCACGTTTCGCACGCTTCCAAAGATTTTTTTTCTGCAGCGTTTTGATTTGTTCTGCCAGTTGGGTCAAGGCGGCGGCGGCGCGTGTTTTTCGGCTGACGTGCAGTTGGAGTTTGGTGTAGGGACGGCGAAGGAAAAGATTCAGCCCCTTGTCCGATTTCTCGCCAATTACCTCGAAGCGCACCCATTTTTTCCAAACGTGGGTGACTTCGCCGCGCAAGCCCCTCGTGGCATCAAAAACGATGTCGCCTTGCTTGAAAGGGTTGCGGCGGCTGGGAGGGAACAGTGGCTCTTGAAAGTTAGATTGCATTGAGATTGAGTTTTTGAACTTGAAAAAATTAGTCGTCGCAGCAGTCGGCAGTTTCGCAGGCTGCGCCGAGTAGGTTCACGTCGGTGAGCCAGCCGAGACAGTCGTCGGCTGTGAATTTTTCTTTTGGGTCGCTGGTCGCGCCCTCCATGTCGAAAATGAAATGCCCCGCGTCTGCACGGGCTTGGAGGTGTTGCAGCACGGACTGCGTGAGGTCGAGGGTGCTGTCCATTTTTTCGTCTTGCCCTGAGTAGTCGTCGGCATCCGCGTTTTCCCAAATCCAAAAATCGCAAATGTATTTTCTGTGAACG
>CAZEQP010000883.1:0-1806 GCA_964514345.1 uncultured Candidatus Obscuribacterales bacterium | reverse complement strand
AAACTTTTGTATCTGGCAAATGAAATTTTGGGTGCGAACGCTCGTCCAATCAAAGGCACACTTTTCGACAAAACGGCAGATTCAAACTGGTATGTAACCTGGCACCAGGACCGGACTATAGTGGTTAAAGAAAAATTCGAAACGCCTGGTTTTGGTCCATGGAGGGTTAAAGACAATACAAATAATGTCCAGCCTCCACATGAAATACTGGAGCAGGTGGTGGCATTCAGAATTCATCTAGATGATTGTCCGGAAGAAAATGGTGCTATTAAATTCGTGCCGGGTTCGCACAGTCATGGCTTTATAGATCCTGAGCATATCAGTACTTTTCGTCAAGGAAAAGAAGTGGTGATTTGCCCGGCTAAAAAGGGCGACATAATTTTGATGCGTCCTTTGATCTTGCACGCGTCATCGCAAGTAGAAGAACCAAAGAATCGTCGGGTCTTGCATATCGAATACAGCAATGCCGTTTTGCCTGGCAAGCTTGAATGGTTAGCTTGAATCGCTCGATTTAAGAATAAATCTGAATAGGCTTGGTGCTGCCTTTCATCATGCGCTCGGCTCTGGTTTGAGCTTCGGCTTTGATTTTTTCCTCGTCCAGAGTCAATAGTTCGCGTTTGCGCATAACCACCTGTCCATCAATAATTACATGATCTATGTCGCTTGCCTGAGCACTGTGGACGACATTGGCGACAAGATTAATGCGTGGCACCAGATGTGGTTTGTCGTAGTCGATCAATATTAAGTCGGCATCGGCTCCCGGCTGGATGAATCCGCTGTCGGCAAAGCCCATTGCTTTAGCTCCACCACGAGTGCCGATACGCAAAGCGTCCAGAGCAGGAAGTGCGGCTGCGTCCAGTCTGTCCAGTTTGAGTGTGAGCGTGCCCAGTCGGGTGACTTCAAGCATATCGAGTGCGTTATTGGAACAAGCTCCGTCCGTGCCGAAAGCGACATTCACCCCGCCAGCCAGCATTTCGGGGATACGCGCCACTCCCATAGCCAGTTTCATATTAGTCTTGGTGCATGATGTTACTGAAGTGTTTTTCTCAGCCAGAATGGCGATATCTTCATCAGTCAAAACCATGCCGTGCGCAGCAATGGATGGATGGTCGAAAAGCCCCAGAGAGGCCAGGAATTGCACAGGTGACATGCCGTAATCGCGGATGGCGTCTTCCATTTGTTTCTGCTCTTCAGACACATGAATATGAACTCCGACACCAATTTCTTTAGCCAGCGCACTGACTCTTGTGAGCGAGTCTTTGTTTCCGATATACAAAGAATGGGGTCCCAAGATGGTCTTGATACGTCCGTTGGCAGAGTTTTGATACTTGCGAACAAAATTCGCCATGGTTTCAAGGGCGGTATTGCCCATTTCAGGAAAAGCATTGGACCCGAAGAAGCACCAGGCTAAAAGCGCCTTCATGCCTGACTTTTCGACAACGTCTGCAACCTGGTGCATCCAGAAATAATGGTCGGCAAAAGCGATGGTGCCAGAGCGGATCATTTCGCAAGCGGCAAGCGAGCTGCCCCAGTAAACGTCTTCTTCAGTCAGCGCCGACTCGGCAAGCCAGACGCCTTCATTAAACCAGCGGTCCATTGGCAAGTCTTCGGCGCACCCGCGCATGATACACATAGAGGAGTGACAGTGGGTATTAAAGAAGCCGGGCAGGGCGACGTGGTTGCGACCGTTTATCGTTTCGTCCGGGGCAAATCCTTCAGGAGTCTTTCCTACAGCAAGTATTTTTTTGCCGTCTATGGCGATGGAAACGTCTTTCTTTACTTCTTTCGATGAATCAAGCGCGATAA
>CAZEQP010000882.1:0-1815 GCA_964514345.1 uncultured Candidatus Obscuribacterales bacterium | reverse complement strand
TCACGCTTAAATTTTGAGGCAGCGCTACTTTCTGAACCGGCAAATTCATGAATGCACAAACTATCGTAGCGGTAAGTATCGCCATCAGCGCGGGCGGGAAAAACTTAGACACAGACAAGCGTTTCCACAGACAAGCAATTACGATTGTAACAGCACCGAGCATGGCTGCGATATGGTGAGCCGACATTTCAGAAACAAACAATCCGCTTATTATGGCGTGAGGGATGGCGATGAGATTAGCCAGTCCAGTGTCTTTCGGCTTGTCGTCAAGCATGATGTGAAATTGTGTGCAGATAATAAGCAAACCCATACCGGCCAGCATTCCGTTCACAACTGCTGGTGATACCATGCGAAACCAGTGCGAGGATTTTGTCAGTCCAATTGTCAGTTGAATGCATCCGGCGATAAGCACGATAGCACCGAGTGAAGCTACGCCATACTTGGACAGCATCTCAAAGAGCAGGACTCCCACCCCGGCATCAGGTCCTGATACCAGTTGACCGCAGCCGGAGAGTGCACCTGTCACCAGCGCTCCAATAAAACCGGAAATTATTCCTTGCTCGGGAGAAACACCCGAAGCGATGGCAACGCCAATATTTAAAGGAAGGGCTACAAAAAACAATAGCAACCCAGCGGTCAGTTCAGTTGGGATACGAATTTTATCGTCGACCATGGTAAATCACCGCTGAAAGCTTTTTGCAAGAAAAGCATCGTCATATCGCAACATTACAATATAACAATACTACATCGTCACAAAAATTGCACATTTCTGTGATAGTATTGGCGGTCTTTTTATCATTAAAATTTGGCGGTCCCACAGGATGGGGCTTTCAGAGCTTTTCAAAACCTCAACCAATATCGGTTAGGGTTTCAGATCTATATATAAAGGATTAAAAAGTGCCCGACTCAGGCCTTTTTCTTACTTTTAGGCTTAACTTCGTGAGCCCATTCAGTGTTTGCCGCCTCCAGAGCGTGCAAAATCCTCTCAGATTCGGTCTGATCCGGACTGACAAATTTCAAACACTTTCTCACCATTGAAGCCAGCTCCGGCTGGCGCAAATGATAATGAACATGCCGTCCCTGGCGTCTTTCCACCACTACCCGGTTAACCCGCAAAACGCCCAGATGCTGGGATACGGAAGCATGTGGAACACCCAGCGCCTCCTGAAGATCGTTAACGGTCAACTCCCTGTCATCAAGCTCTTCAATGATTTGCACCCGCAAAGGATTGGACAAAACCCCAAACAATCTTGCCAATTCATTTGCCGCTAATCGTCGCTCTGTCATATCAATATATTAGCGATTTTGCGGACGTTAATACAGACATCTAGCAATCTTGACAAGAACACTATCAGTCTTACGTGAGATAATAGCCGTAAGCGTCCTTAGTTCAGCTGGATAGAATGCGTGGCTTCGAACCATGAGGTCGGGGGTTCGAGTCCCTCAGGGCGCAATATTTTTTGGCATCACGAATAACAGAAGTCTCCAGGAAGTCTCCAACGAAGGGAGATCTTATCGAGGCCACACATAAAATGATTCAGAAAAGATTGCGCAAGCAAAAAACAAAAAACTTCTCTTTTGAGTACTAAGCACACACCAATAAGATATGCACTCGATCCCGCATTGTAGCAGTGAACACCATACGGACCAAATCCCATCCTGGAAATAATTCAAGCTTACAATAGCAACATAGTAAATTGATAGAGGTTTTCGCCCATGTTTTCCAGGGATAATTTTCTTGGCTTAGCAAATCAGATTCAACAGCGGCCAGCATTCGTCCCCGATCCACATCCATTGCTTAACAAGGCTTTTGAA
>CAZEQP010000881.1:0-1815 GCA_964514345.1 uncultured Candidatus Obscuribacterales bacterium | reverse complement strand
AAGAATTGACTGACCTGTCTGCCTCTCTGGTCTATAACGACAACAATGATGTTGTTGCCCGTTTTTTCAATTCTGCCGATCTTTAATGGCGCGCCGGCAACTTCTGAGGCACCGGATATCAGATCTCCGGTTTTCAATTTAGCCAGGTCGCCGGAATAATTTAAGTCAAACAAAGAGCTTTTTCTGTCCTGAGTATTCAGCTCAGCCAGCAAATCATCTAATTTAGTTGGCTCCACAATTGCCGGGCGTTTAGCTTTTTTCAGATGTCTTACTGTTTGTGTGGCTCTCATGGCTAGCGCTTTGTCGAGAGAACTGTGGACTTTCTCCACTGAGTCCGCCAGTCTCACGTATGCAGCGCGAGGTTTGCCATCCTTTGTATATGCTCTGATTTCTGCTGCTCGCACCTGTCCGTTGGGTAAACGACCGATGATCACAGAACCTACAGGCAGTTTCATTTCACCTGCATAAATATGATGGATAAAATCTAGATCTCTAAATCTGGTATGTCCAATCATATGAGTGAAAGTATTCTGAATGGCTTGAGGATCTATTTTTTGAATAGTCTTCACTTTCACCGCATTCGATGTGTTATTACCTATTATTCCGGCAAGTAGAAGCTGATCTCTTTCAGGCAAACCGGGATGGAGAGTTTGCACGATTTCAACTGTTGTTTTTGCAAATACAGCAATTTCTTCGGTCTTCAGCTTGGAGACTTTTGCAAGCTCAGTCTCGAACTGAACCGGATCATATTCAGTTACTCCGTTTTTAGCTTCAATGCGATCACCCAGTTTGATTCTGCTCCTTTCAAAAGCAACTCTATGTCGTATTTGTTGCTCAACCGAGCTCAGAGCGGCGACACGCTTTGCCATATCCAGAGGGAATGTGGTATCAATTGCCCATCCGGGCAAAGCCGCCTGAATCTCATCCAGTGAATAATTTTTGAATTCAGCCGTTCTGCCTGAGTTTAATAATTTGTGCAAAAGTTGCTGTTGTTTGAGCGGAAGAATTCCCGCGCCCATATTAAGAACTTCAGCCGCAATCGAGTATCTGTGAATGTTTGCAATTTGTCTTGCCAGCTCTTGAGCCGAAACACCATCTCTTGTAGAAGGTGTCAAGGCCGCCCATGACTGGCCAATCAGTGCAAGGTCGCTGGAATCTATAGCCGCATTTCTATTTTTCAAAAGCCAGTCGCCGAAAGGTTTTAATGCTTCATATTGAGAGGCTCTTACATGGGCTAAGATCGATTTTACAGAGTCGGAAATTGAAACATTTTTCGACTTCAAATGATCGGTCCACATTCTGTAGCCGTTTGAATCAAAAGTGCTGGACAGAATCAGCGCTTGCTCAACTTTGCCTCCTCGCGAAAGCATGTTTGAGAAAGAACCTTTTGGATTTTGCAGTTCTATATATAGTTCGTCGGCAGTACTGAGAGATTCAAGTACAGTCCTATCCAGTTCATTGAGAGAGTCAGTAAAAACTTTGCTGTCTAACGATTTTATTCTGGCAAAGACGTGCTGATTGTCTTCATAGTAGATTTTTCTGGTCCAGAGAGCTAATAAGGCTTGACTGTCTGCACCACCCTCCATGCGGGGATGATAGTGTTTGACCGCCAGTAACAAATCATTAGCTTCATACAAGAGGGCAAAATCGTCTCTCTTGCCGAGTTCAGATATAGCGCTTCTAAATTTGGAATTTACCTGGGTCCAGTAAGTCGAAGTTCTGTCAGTGTTGTTGAAATCCAAACTTCCATGTGTGAATCTATTGATGGCAAGACTGGCGGTGGCTTGTTGTACCGGTGTCATATCGGCGATAGCA
>CAZEQP010000880.1:0-1816 GCA_964514345.1 uncultured Candidatus Obscuribacterales bacterium | reverse complement strand
CATGGGCTGATGAAATCAAAATTGTCTACAACAATGATATTGGTCGCAAAGACTACGATCCAAATACAAAAACAATTGAGATAGGGGGACAGCTTGACGACGGGCGCAAAATTGAGACCTTTGCGCACGAAGCTTACCATGCTACACATCGGGGCTTTTTCAAGCTTTACCTTGACCCAAACCTTAACGGTCAGCCAGCCTCTCTAGATGATTTCCTCAATGTCCGTTTTGGTGACGAAGTTAGGGCTTTTATTGAAGAAATCAAAGTCAACAATGAGTTGACCAGCAAATTTTATGGCGCAAAGCCTGTAACTATGATGGTGATCGAAAAGGGCGGTATAGGACTGTTACCACCAATTCCGTTTTTTGACAAAGATGTTATTGATAGACCCAATCTAAATACCTTGTACGCAAAAGACGGTCTGTCAGAAGTTTGGCGATTTCTCCGCGAGGGGAAACCACCCCAAACGACATCGAATGATGAACCGATCAAAGACGGCGGTCAAAGCTTCAAAAGCCATGATACATATGATCAGCGCTATAGAAAACAATACGAATGGTATCAAAATACATTTGCTCAGCAAGTATTAATCGCTCAGCAAACTCTTATCAAGTTTATTCGTTTTCACCATACACCCGCGCAATTTGAAGACTGGGGCTACTAACCCTTGTTAGGGATATCGAACAAAGACTGGCTCCGGCATAAATTTGTTGTGCAATCTGTTTGCATCCATCGAATCTTTGGTCATCAGGCTCACTCCTGCTATGAGCATCAGCGCGAACAGGTAGAGGACAATTCTTTGCCGGTTACAAAATGAACCGAAGCGAAGTATTTTTATATCTATTATCATGTTCGACATAAGTAAATTATGGCTTTTAGTTTGCTAAGTAACAACACGGTATTTCCCGCAACTGGAAATTTTTCACAGACTAAGGCGGCGGTGCTAGTGCTTGTCACCTGGTGAAAAGCCACCAGCTTGAATCACTAGGCGAATAATGCCTACAATTACCACCCCAATCAGTCCGGCAATCAAGAGACCTGGACTGGTGAATACTCCAAGCATCTCTAACCAGACATTGTTGGAAAGACCAGGTCTCTGCTGCTCTTCTAAGTAAATGGTCAATGCAATGACTGAGCAAGACAAAAAGAACGGCACAGAAAAAGAAATTGGAATCCACTTGAAGTTTTTTTGTTCTTTTGCTGCATCTTGAGTTTCCATCACTCAAGTATAAAACCCTTCCCAAAACTTGTGTGGAATAGCACAGAGAAACCTGACGCAAAATTGGACAAAATGAAATCCGGTCGGAGAGGTTCGATACCCAAAGATAAAATGAGATAATTTTAATACGGGAAATTGAACCTTTTCGCCACTTTAGTCGTTATTAAAAGTGTAGGCCGGTTTGCAAAAATTCGGTTTCGGAGAAAAAAGTGGATCTCACTGACGAAGCGCTTGTCGAAAATTATCGGCAAACAAAGGACTTCAAGTACTTTGGAACCCTGACACGCAGATATCAAAACCGGTTGTTCAACGTAGCTCATCGCATACTGGGAAACGCCGAGGAAGCAGAAGAAGTGGTACAAGACACGTTACTCAAAGCACATTCAAGTCTTGAAAGTTTTCGCAAGCAGTCTTCTTTTTCGTCCTGGATTTTTCGCATTACAAATAATGTATGCGTTGACCGCCTTAGAGCGCGCCGGCGCAAAAACTTTTTCAATATTCTTTCATTCAATGCCAAGTCGCACTACGACGCAGAAACAGAAAACATAATGGAAGGGGTAGGGCAAATTGCCGATGACACGCCGAATCCACTTGAA
>CAZEQP010000879.1:0-1821 GCA_964514345.1 uncultured Candidatus Obscuribacterales bacterium | reverse complement strand
CAAGTAAGTTCTCTTCTTTATCCAGAACCGGTGCGGCATGGGCTCGTATCCATAATCCGCCTTCTTCTATGGTATCACCGGCGATATAACCTTCTTTTTCGCAGGAAGTCTTTGTCTTCATTGCATGATGATAGGGCTCCTCACTATGAGGAATAAGTTCGCCGTCCTTAGAATGATATAGTGAAAACTGTTTGCGGATTGAAGGCTTGTCCGAACCGCTTAAATCAGTCCCCGACATTTTCGCCGCCGCTTGATTAACAAGCAAAACTTTCTCATTGCAGTCGTAAACGATAAGACCGTCGGCAACACTTTCAAGTATGGTCATCAGGAAGTCGGCGTGATGCGCCCGCGCTTCTTCCGATTCAATCAACGTATTGATGTATTTTTGAGTAATGCGCTCGACCTCGCCACGCAAACGCTCCAGGTCTTCAGCTTTTTCTTTATTTGTGTTGGTTTGCATGGTTTTGGAGGGACCTCTGGATTAAATGCTGTTGCCGTATAAATACCCTTTTCCAATTACATTAAATAGATAATACTGGTTATATGCATAGGTTAATCCTTAAACCTTCAATCTTGGGGTGCTCAATTCTGGGCATCCTTCTGGCGTCGGTGCCTGCCGGCTTCTCAATCGGCAAGATTAATCAAGCCCGTATTGAAGCAGAAAAGAAAGCTGTTGAGGTTGTTCGACTGAAATCAGAGGAAGAGGCGAAACTGGCAGAAAATTTCGTTAAGTGGTGGCTGGGCGGAGCGATGGATTATTCAGCGGCAACTGCGGAAATGCATCACCGTGAGGCAGCAAAATGGATGACACCTGAGGCAGCTGCCAAATTCGATGAGGAATTTTGGAAGCCGGTCAAAGCTAGCAAGGTCACGAAGTTGTTGTGTAGCTTGAATGGCGAATATAAATCCACTAAACAAGAAGATGTATATGCAGTGACATTTCCCGCCGATTTTGTGGCGCTTGAATCTGATCATCCCTATCTCAATTTAGAAGTAACCGTTTTAATTAAAAGAATTGATGGAAATTTGAGAATAGTTGGACATCATACATACAACTTGAACCCTCAATTGGCACCCGCAGACTATTTTTATGCCGCCTCTCCAGGGCTTAATCTTGGATTAAAGGAAGAAGCAGTTAAAATATTCAACTTCGCATTCAGGACATCAGACAGAAAAACAGCTGAATCTTTTTATGGTCAGGCAATTGAGATGTGTCCTAAATTCGCCGCAGCTTATTTTTCACGTGGCTTTTCACGAGGATGCCTTGGAGATAAAGAAGGCGAGCTAAGCGATTATGATGCAGCTATTGAATTGATACCTGGTTATGTTCCTGCTCATGTCAATAAGGCTGTGCTATTGGTAGAGAAAAAAAATCGAGTGGGAGCTATTCAAGAGTATGATTCTGCATTGTCATTTGAGCCTGACAGTGTAACTGCACTTTCAGGCAGAGGAACAACTTACTACGAGCTTGGTGACAGAGATAAGGCCCTCGTAGACTTCAATCAAGTTTTGAAACTAGACTCCAGTAATGCTTCTGCATATTGTTATCGAGGTTTGATTTTTCAGGATTGCGGCAAGATTCAAGAGTCAATTTATGAGTTTAATAATGCAATTGCTCTGGATCCTTCAAGCGACTACAATCTAGTCGTGCGCGGCAATTCGTTTTTTGATTTGAAAAATTTTGAAACTGCAATTGGAGATTACAGCCAGGCGATCAAAATAAATGCAAACAATTTTGACGCTTACAATAACCGTGGATTGTGTTACAACAGGTTGGGAAAAAGCAAAGAAGCCATCGATGATTACAATCATTGCTTACAG
>CAZEQP010000878.1:0-1823 GCA_964514345.1 uncultured Candidatus Obscuribacterales bacterium | reverse complement strand
GCTCGGCAAGGCAGGCGGCTTTAGAAGACAAATTACAAGACGCAGAAAAACTGTACAGAGAAGCAATCTTAAATGCTCCGGACAACAAAAACAGAGCCAGGGCGCTGCACGAATTTGCTTCATTTTTAATGGCTAAAAAACAATGGGAAGAGGCAGAAAACATCCTTAGCCAGTGTCTTTCCATGCGCAGGCTGACAGGTGAAACTGAAGTAACCACTTTGCAGACTCTGTCCAATCTGGCTCTGGTAAAGCACAAATTGAAAAAGGAAGAAGAATCCGAATCACTTTACAAAGAATGTATAACTCTCAAGCGCAAAGCCTGCCCGGACTCTGCCTCTCTTTCATTGACATTGACCAATCTGGCTAATCTGTACAGTGAAGCCAGACGCCCTGTTGATGCCGAGCCTCTGTATCTTGAAGCTTTTGAAATCGACAAAAAATTGTATGGTGAAAATCATGTCGAATGCGGACAGGACTTGTTTAATTTAGGTGGATTGTATTACAAGTGCAACGAACCCAAAAATGCTTTGATTTATCTGGAGCGCGCTCAAAAAATATTCGAAGCCGCAGGCGCCAAACAGCAGATGGTCAGAAATCTGCATTATATCGCCTTATGTCATTCGCATTTGCAGGACCACAAAAAGTCTGCTGTTTACAATGAAAAGGCGCTTGTCCTGCAGGAAACTGAAAAGGGCTCCCAGCATATAGATACAGTTGTGCATCTGCTTAATCTTGCCCATGCCAAATCCAAAAGCGGCGAGATTAAAGAGTCCGAATCAATTTACAAAAAAGCCCTGGATAGAGCAAGCAAGTCCACACCTGTCGATGAATTGAAAATATGTGAATGCAATGCCGAGCTGGCAAATTTCTATCGTCTGCAAAAAAAATTCGAAACCGCCGAACACTATTATTTGAAAGCCCTCGTGCATTACGACAGTCTTTCCAAGCATGACAAAAGAAATCTCTATGCTCTGCCTCGTTCTTACTCAGTTATGCTCGACCAGTTGAAAAGATCAGAAGAGAGTCATCATCTGGCACATAAATATTTGCACGTGTTCAAGCCGCATCACAAGCCTCATCATGAGTCATCGCATAATAGGGACCACCACTGATGCAGCTGGAAGCAGAAGTCAAAGACAATATTTATGCCGACCTTCCCCGAGTGCAAGATCCGGTGTATGCCCATCCTGCCACCACGTATTTGAAAGCTGAGGCGAAAACAGGCAGACGTTTTGTTGACTTGAACGCTGCGGCCAAAAGCTATTCCGGTCCCTGGATGTTCGGTTCTGAGAATATTCAGGTTCTGGTGGGACGCATGAGAGCCCAATGGGTCCAGTGGTGCCCTGTACCTGCCGGAATTGGCGACGGCATTTTGATGAAAGGAAATGTCATTTATCAAAATCCGGACGGCAGCCACAAAATGTCCGGGGACATTTTTGAAGGCATGATTATGTCGGAACCCGGAGGACGTTTTTTTGAAGGCAAAACACAACATACTTTTTACGGGCGCAATCTTCCCGGGGGCTCACTGAAAGTGGTGGCAAATGTGCGCATTCTATTGAGCCAGCATCTGGCTTATAATCCCCTTATGGTTCATCCCAACGCGCAAGCGGCCAAGAACAAAAAAATGCTGGCCAGAAAGAGCCAGCTTCCCAGCCAGCTGCCTCTATCTTACGGCGGGTATGCTCGCTATCAAGATGGCACTGATTATGGCTATTAGCAAATACAATTATTTTGTGCAAAAACTGGATTCGCGTCTTGAGTCTCTGGATTATAAAGTCTGGCGCCAGGTGCATATTTCACCCGAACGCGAAGTGGCGTTG